>JALTGF010000153.1 GCA_027077325.1 archaeon | reverse complement strand
AATCTTTTCTTCAATGAGAGTATTGTCTGAGCATCTCCCTCTCACTCCTAAGGCTTTAATTTCCGGCTTATTTTTTATTTTTATCTTTTTGCCAGCAATCTCAGCCACCATTTCCGCCAAACCGTTGATAGAAATCCTTTCTTCGGAGCCAATATTTACCGGGCCAGTAAAATCCGAATCCATTAATCTTCTTACCCCTTCAAGGCATTCGTCTATATAGAGATAAGACCTTGTCTGCTTTCCATCTCCCCAAATTTCTATCTCACCTCCGTCCTCAACCTCAGCCACTTTTCTGCAGATAGCCGCTGGAGATTTTTCCCGGCCGTCGTTCCAACTGCCTTCCGGCCCGTAAATGTTATGGAACCTGGCAATTCTAACCTTTATTCCGTAATTGCGGTAAAAAGCCAGATAAAGATGCTCACTAAAAAGTTTTTCCCAGCCATAATCAGAATCAGGATGGGCAGGATAAACAAATTCCTCTTTTAGGCAAGGACTGTCCGTTTCCATTTGCCTTTCTTGGGGATAAACGCAAGCCGAGGAGGAATAAAATATCTTTTTCACCCCTGCTTTGTAAGACGCCTCAATTACATTAATGTTAATCAAGGCTGAATTATGCATAATATTAGCGTCATTTTCACCAGTAAAAACATAGCCAGCGCCTCCCATATCCGCCGCTAATTGGTAAACCTCGTCAAAAGGCATATCAAAAATTCTTCTTACTGTTGATTGCTCCCTTAGGTCGCCAATGACAAAATCATCGGCTTGAGTTGGCGAAAATTGGGGATATTTTAAATCCACTCCTCTCACCCAATAGCCTTCCTTTTTTAATTTTTTTACCAAGTGGCTTCCAATGAAACCCCCGGCTCCGCAGACCAATGCTTTTTTCATACTACCTCCTTTGTTTATTAATATTTTTAAAATTCAACTCTAAGAACTATATATAATTTTTATAAAAATGTCAAACAAATTAAGATTTTTCCTTGTCTATTTTTTCCTTATTTTTTATTAAATCAAACAAAACTAACAAAATAAATCCTGGAATACCTAACAAAACTCGACGCCACAATTTTCTTGGCTCCTGAAAAAAACGCCAAAGCCATTCTAAACCTAAATTACCCACCCAAGTCGGAGCTCTTTTTACTTCTCCGCTTAAGAGTTTAAAAGCCGCTCCTATCCCTATAACTACTGGGACTTTTAATTTACTCCGATGTTTAAATATCCAATTCTCTTGCTTAGGCAATCCCAAGCCAACCCAAAGGACATCAGGCTTATTCTGGTTAATCATTTCAATATTTTTTTCTTCTTCCTCGTCTGTTAATACCCTAAAGGGAGGCGAAAAATAACTTATTTTAAGGGAAGGAAAGGTTTTAAAAAGTTTATTTTTTAAAGACTGAAGCGTTTTGAGGGTATCGCCATAAAAAAAATTTTTATAGCCTTTCTGATTGCTTAATTTCATAAATTCCCACATCAAATCAGGCCCAGCCACCCGTTTTTTCAGAGGAACACCCAAATAGCGGGCAATCCAAACTACAGAAATGCTGTCAGGAACCCAAAGGTCGGCTGAATTTAACATCTCTTTAAATTTTTTATTCTGGTGGGCTTCCATTATCCCGTGCATTCCGGTAACCACAATCCAATGCGTTTTTTCTCTCTCTTTCTCAATCCAATAGGACATTATTTCCAAGACTTCCGGAATTTGGACCATATGGACACGATTGCCTAAAATTTCAACTGAAGGAATAGATGATTTCATATATTCAATAACTAAAACAAGCTCAAATGTTCGAAACTCGAAATTCGAAACAAATCCAAAAATTTAAAATTCAAAATCCGAAATTCGAAACAATCCCCCGATCAGCTCGAGAGTGACATCGTTCAAAATCCCAATGTTCAAACGACTAAAACATTCTTTATTCTGTCATTCCCGACTTGGTAGTGTCATTCCCGTGAAAACGGGATCTTACCTTACTTGGTATTGTCATTCCCGATCTAATCGGGAATCTAATGAATTATAGATTCCCGCTTTCGCGGGAATGACAGGGGAGGAAGGTAGTGGATTCCCGCTGGAGTTTACCCCACGCTTGACGCGGGGCGGGAATGACAAGAAAGGAATGTCATTCCCGACTTGGTAGTGTCATTCCCGCTCTGGCATTGTCATTCCCGCTCTGGCATTGTCATTCCCGCTCTGATCGGGAATCTAGAATGTTTTGAGCATTCGAGCATTTGGTCATTCGAATTTGTTTCGTGCTTCGAACTTCGTGCTTTGGATTTGTTCTCCGTTTCGTGCTTCGAGCTTATTCTGTTTGATAATTGGTAATTGAAAATTATTATCTATTGTTGGTTATTTCAGCAGAATGATTAGGCTCTAATTCTGAACTTATTTTCCCCAAATAAGCCAAAAAGGGCGCTAAAATTAGCCAGTCAGC
>JALTGF010000152.1 GCA_027077325.1 archaeon | reverse complement strand
TGTATCAATTTTAGCACACGTTTCTCATATGTTTGTTGAGTGAGGCTAGGGGGGTGAATTGATTTCTTCTTGTTCTCTTTTGAGTTCTTTTTCAATAATGAATCGTCCTCCTCTGTTTTAGATGGAGTGCATGTGTTTTAGGAGATCCTGTTTGATGTCTGTCCAGCTTGCATTGCGAAGGCTAATTGGATCTGGCTCTGGGTCTGCATCGTCAAAGTAGACAAGGCTTTTGAGGACTGTGAAGCTGTTTAGTTGGGAGTATTTGTTTTCAAAGAATTGGAGTAGTTGGTGAGCTGAGAAGTGATCGAGTAGGGCATGGATATCAAAGAAGTCTTTTTTTGCTCCACGATTTGCGATGGCATTTAGTTTCATGGCCGCGATATCTTCGATAGAAAAAGAACGTATTTCGTTTAAGTGTTGGATTGGTTTTATGAGAGGGTAATTATGACGGATGAAATCAACTTTGATGTTATTTCCCCCTGTTAGAATAAACATATTTAAGGAATTAGTGGACTGTGAGCAAGAGGTGATGGTGTAGTGTTCCTGCAGTTGTTCAAAGAGCGTATTACTTTCAAATTCTTCATTGGTAAAGAAGTCAAGGTCGATGGAAATTCGATGGCCAAGTTGCAAGGTCAAGGCTGTTCCCCCGGCAAGTGCAAAATGGTGAAGTTGTATGTTGCCACAAAGCTCTTCAAGTAGGATAAGCGTGTTAGGGTTGATTGTGTTTACTTGGAGCATCGGAACTTTTTTTTGCTGGTATTGAAAAAGGTACTAAGGTAATTAAGGCTTTTAGGATCGAGGGAGCGAATAGTTAAAGCTTGGTCTAAAACACTTTTTTCCCCATATAATTTTAATGTTGTTTTCCAATCCTTCCTTGTTCCTCTTTTGACGACCCTTTCAATAATAAATTTGGAATGTTTGTTGATGTCAAGGTCAGCTATATCTGTGTCCCAGAACAAACAGGGTTTGAAGAGTTGTTTAATGCTCTTAGTGGTCATTCCTCTTGTCCTCTAGGGGTACAGTTGTTTAACTTCTGCATGGTTATGATCCCTTTTTTTTGGCATCATATTCTTGATTTGGTGGATCATCTTATAACTCAAGACCTGCCCACAGTCGCTATGTTTAGTTACTGCTATTTTGTATTAACCGTGGTCAAATGAGAACTTTTCAATTGCTGTTAAACGTACATTCTTAATATCTTCATGCAGTGGGTTGATTAAAATATTAACTTCTTTTTTGACAACTGCGGATGGGGTTTCAAACAATAGTGATGATTTTGATTGTAACCATCTTGTGCCAATATTTGTCGATTGTTCTGGTGCTGGATCATTACGCCAATTCAATGGTAATTGACCTTCATGTACTGATTCTATCTCAACCGTTTT
The DNA here is from genome assembly GCA_027077325.1 of archaeon. Classification (GTDB taxonomy): domain Archaea; phylum Undinarchaeota; class Undinarchaeia; order Undinarchaeales; family JALTGF01; genus JALTGF01. The sequence continues at coordinate 1,042 of JALTGF010000152.1, read as the reverse complement.
TCTAATATTAATTTCTAAAATACTTAGATTCTCAGGGGCTAGTGCTGCCCATTACCCATAACTATTTGCACATCGTGAAATTAATAGGTTACAAGAATGAATGGCTGTAATCCAAATCATATCACCAAGCATGTTGTCCGGTACTGTCAAATTTGCAGCTTTAGCAATCCTTGTTAGGTTGAGGGAGCGAGGAATATTTTCATCTTTTCTTTTGACATAAATTGACTTTAATAATTTTTCAATGGCAAGGTGACCCAAAAAGAGAGCATATGAGTAATCATTTTTGTCAAAAAGATGCTTTGCAACTTGCAGAGATTCTTTAGCCTCGGAGTTTCAGTAATCTACGATGTCTTTTTTATTCATGGCTAAAATTATACCATAGTATGCTTATTAAATCACGCAAGGGGATGGGTACGAATTGTTTTTCCGTTATTTGCTTAATAGGCAGTAATTCCCGAAGCTTTTGTAAAATCGACCAACAATTAGAGTCATAACTAAATATTGGTGTTGGTGGGCCGCAGTTTACCCTTTAACTGGAAAGGGTTTCAGATTTCATGTTCAAAATTACCATTTTTATGGAATTTTGAACATAACTCTATATTCGCCCCATATCTTTTTTTAGATAAATGGGAACCGATTGTTCTTTGCCAATTTTTTAATCTGTTACTACTCGACAACCAAGCGGGGAAGCTCCTGCTGAAATCCTCCCTTGTGGAGAGCTCTAGACAAAGTTTCCATGAAATCTATGCGGTAACATTAAAAAATAGATCGAATACTTTCCCATAATGCACGTTTACTGCTTAATTTCTGCCAAACAGCGTTAAAAAGAGAACAACAAATCTGTTGAGCTTGATCATGGCAAACAGTGTAAAGACAGCTATGTCACTACAAGAAGATTTATTTAAAGAAGTTAACAGGTTAGCAACTGATCTTGTAACTTCTCCAAAACTGCTGGTAAAGATCCTGGATCCCCAATAATTTATTGTCCATAACCATATCGTTTAGGAACAGGGACTTCAGTCCCTGCAATGTACTATGGTCA
>JALTGF010000151.1 GCA_027077325.1 archaeon | reverse complement strand
AAAAACCGCAACATTTATATACCACTTCCTATACTCATATATAAACCTATGCAAGAAGCTGGAAAAATTATCAATTTCTCAAAAAATAAGACATTCATTGTTAAGTCTGCTTCTGCACTTGATTTAAGGGGTGCTGTTAAATTGCTTGGCAAAACTCTTGTAACAAGGAATTCCAAGAAAGTCGGAAGGGTAAATGACATATTTGGGCCTCTAAAAAGCCCTTATTTTTCTTTGAAACCCTTTCAGAACAATTCAAAAGACCTCATCGGGCAGCACCTATATATTGGGGGCAAAAAGGGGGTAAAATAAATGGCTGATGTATGTCCAGAATGTGGTTCAACAAAATTTATTTATGATTCAAAAAGGGGAGAAAAGATTTGCGCCAAATGTGGCCTGGTCTTGGAGGAGCGGCAAATTGACACCACTCAGGAATGGCGCGCCTTTGATTACGAGCAAAAGCAAAAGCGCGACCGAACGGGTTCTTTCTTAACTTACACGAGGCACGACAAGGGGCTCAGCACGAGCATAGGAGACCACGGATACACAGACCTTTACAAGCTAAAACCATCCCAGCGCGCGTCTTTCTACCGGCTTAAGAGGTGGCATAGCCAGGTTTCAACAGCAACTGAAAGAAACCTAAGGTATGCTCTCTCCGAGCTTGACAGGATTTCATCGGCGCTTGGGCTCCCAAAAAACATCAGGGAAACCACTGCCTTGATTTACAGGAAAGCAGTCACAAAGGGGCTTGTCCGCGGGCGCTCTATGGAGTCAGTTGTTGCGGCGGCGCTTTACGCGGCTTGCCGAAAGCACAATGTTCCAAGGACGCTTGACGAGATTGCAGAGGGCTCAAATGTTAAAAAGCGCGAAGTTGGAAGGACATATAGGTTCATAACCCGCGAGCTTGGAATAAAGCTCTTGCCGACTTCGCCAATTGACTACATCTCAAGATTTGCATCTGAGTTAAAATTAAGCCCAAAGACACAGCAAAAAGCTGTGGAAATCTTGAAAAGAGCACAAAGCAAGGACTTGGTTTCTGGGCGTGGACCGACAGGTGTTGCCGCTGCGGCAATTTATGTGGCTTCCACCTTAACCAATGAAAAGAAAACGCAAAGGGAAGTTGCAGAGGTCGCTGGCGTTACGGAAGTTACAATAAGAAACAGGTACAAGGAACTAATTGAGCAGCTTGGAATGGAAGATAAAATGGCTGACGCGTTATAGTGCAATTATCTCAAAATCATAATTATTGTTATCACCGCAGCAATGGCTATCCCAATTAAGGAATTTATTACCGTAGGGACTCTAAGCATTTCCCCAACTGAGAACACAAGCCCAATTGCCCCAAGGCCTGCGTACACAAGTTTGTTTCCTGAGAGGATTCCAATTGTAGCCAATAAGTAGAGCAGGAATCCTACAATTGTGATAATGCTTCCAATGGCAATCTTGCTTGTTATTTTCATTTTATCTCTCTTATCTTGTTTATGGGCGCATTTGTCTTTATCCCAAGCGGGTTAAAATGAGTTCTTGTTGCTTTAAATCCTTTTTCTTTTAACTTTTTAATTATATGCTCGATTTTTGGGATTGAAGCGCCTTTAAATGTTTTGTGCACATTGTAATAAAGCGCCGGTGCGTTGGCTTCTTCAATCATTAAGTTCAGCAATTTTTCAAGCTTTTTATTTCCTCTGTCTTCCCCTAAAACTTTTTTGCAAAACTTTTTATCAAACAATTTTCCAATCCAGAGTGGCCCAGCAATTTTAAAGTGTGCTCCGCAGGAACATTTTTCACTTTTCGCAATAAATCCGCGCTCAACTTTTCGTGCGCCGCACTTTGGGCAGTGATAAACAAATCCAATGTTCTCAAGGCACTTGTTTGCCTTTTCAGCGCCGTGCTCAACCTTTATTTGTAACCTAAAGTAATGCTGGTCATTTAAAACAAGAAGCGGCTTTATTGCTTTTTCAAATTTCGTAGCTGCACGCGCAACTGCACCTAGCAAAATTCTAATCGCAATTTCATGGCAATATTCAGTTCTTAAAGAAACTGCCCCGTAATTTCTAAGGCATACTTTTGGCTTAACTCCACAGAGGGCAGTTGCATCTGTTGCAGTAATCCCAAGCATCCCCCTGTTTTTTACTGAGTGAACTGCCGCTTCAAAAAATGGCGCGGGTGTCCCAAATGGGTCAAGATCAATTAAATCAAAAAAATTGCTAAACAAAAACTTGTTTGCGTTTTCTCTAAAAACATTAATCTTGACCTTGTTTAATTTTGCATTCTTTTCTGTAAGCTTGACTGCACGGTGGCTTATGTCAGATGCAAAAACCTCTGCATTCAGCTCTTTTGCATACCTAACTGCGCGAATCCCTGTTGCGCAAAATGGATCACAAACCTCAATTTTTTTGTTTCCGAAATATGCTTTTGCAGATGCTACTGAAATGTCTCG
>JALTGF010000150.1 GCA_027077325.1 archaeon | reverse complement strand
TTTTGCCGAAAGCAGGTTTAGAACAAGGAACAGAACACATACGCTATCATTTGTTAAGTTAAATAAAACAACAACTGATGAAATTAAAGTTGGAAAAGTGATAAAAACTGAATTTTTGCCATGGAAGATTTTAATAAAAAGTATAAATGGGAGCAATATGACAACTGCTAACGTTACATTCGAGGAAGAACCTGTTTTGTATTCTCTCTATAGTGATCCATTATTGCTACCTTGGATAATTAATGTTACCAAAATAAATAGCACTACAATTGAGTATGAGAATATGCCAAGAGTAGGAGAAAGCATATACAACCCATACATAAGGCATACTGGAAAAGTCATAGGGATCTCAGATGACAAGATATACATAGATTTTAATCACGAGCTTGCAGGCAAGAACCTAATTTTTGACATTGAAATGCTCGAGATAAACAAGACAAGCAATGCTAAACAACTAGAAAATTTCAGTAATTAGCCCAACAATTGAGAAAGTCACAAAAACTTCTAGCAAAACTCTTCCAAAGGTTTCAAGATCATGAATTACGTGCCTATTTTTTCGAATTGCAAAGAGTAATTCAACCAAAACAAGCAGTAGCATTAACAGATAAGTCATATTGCCAGCACCAAGGAAAGTAAGACCAAGACCAAGAGTCCCATACCTAACTGCAAGTTTTCCGCTAAGGCGCGCACCCATAAGTGCCATATCCTCATTAAAGAAGAACATAGCCGTGCCATATCTTCCAAATAGTTTCAAGAAATATTTTGATCCGAGATACTTAAAGAAATCAAGGATTCTACGCTTGTTCATTAACCGATAAAAGACAACTTCGTTTTGTCGCCTAAGCGCCCAGTCCAGGAACCAAGCAACACCTATGCCGGTGCCAAACCCATCAATTAGTGCTAAGGATATCATATTAAGGTAAAAACCATAAAAGTAAATAAACTTTTCGAGAACCAAAAAGATATAAATTTATAATAGGGCTAACTAAAAAGAAGATATGACAAACGAACTTGAAGAAATCTGGACAGAAAAATACAGGCCAAAAGTGCTTGAGGATGTTGTTGGCCAAACAGAAGTGGTTAAGAGATTAAAGGCATTTGTAAGAAGCAAAAACTTACAAAATTTATTGTTTGCAGGCCCAGCAGGAACTGGAAAGACCACTTGTGCAATAGCCCTTGCACACGAACTTTTTGGAAAGGAGTGGAGGAATAATCTTTTAGAGCTCAACGCAAGTGACGAGCGCGGCATAGACATTATTAGAAACAAAGTAAAGAATTTTGCTCGCTCTAAACCGTTAGGTGATGTCCAATATAAGATCATTTACCTGGATGAAAGCGATGCGCTTACAAGAGAAGCACAACAAGCCCTTAGAAGAACCATGGAAAACTACACAAGGACTTGCAGATTTATTCTTGCTGCAAATTATAGTTCAAAAATAATTGACCCAATTCAATCCAGATGCGCATTGTTTAGATTTGCCCCTCTTTCTGACAAAGAGGTTGAAGAGAGATTGAGGTACATAGGGAAAAAAGAGGAATTGCATATAGAAGAGAGCGGAATTAAAGCAATTTTAGAGATTGCTAGAGGAGATTTAAGAAATGCAATTAACTTGCTTCAGGCAACAGCAGCCACTTCAAAGAAAATTGACGAAGATGCTGTTTATAAAGTTTCTTCAAAAGCAAAACCAAAAGACATTGAAGAATGTGTTAAACTTGCATTAAGCGGAAAGTTTGATGAGGCAAGAAAGAAATTGGATTCAATTATAATAAATCAAGGACTTGCAGGTGAAGATGTGATAAGGCAGATTCACAGGATAGTTCTTGGGCTTGATATTCCCGAAGAAAAATTAGTTGGACTTCTTGACAAAATTGGAGAATATGACTTTAGGGTTATTGAGGGCTCAGACGACCGGCTTCAATTGGATGCACTTCTTGCTCAAATTTACTTGATTGGAAAAGAAAAATGAACGAGTTTATTCCTTGGGCCGAAAAATACAGGCCAAAGTCAACTAAGGAGGTTGTTGGCCAAAATTTGGCAGTTGAAAAAGCTTTAGATTTTGTAAAGAACTTTAGAAAAGAGAAAACAAAAGCATTGCTTCTCTATGGCCCTCCAGGAAATGGAAAAACTTCAATTGTGCAAGCGATAGCAAATGAACTAAATTATGAACTTATTGAGATGAACACCTCTGATTTTAGAACTGCTGACTCAATAAAAGAAAAGATTGGCCACGCCGTTACACAACAGAGTTTGCTTTTCAAGAAAGGGAAATTAATTTTAATTGACGAGATTGACGGGATTTATGGAAATGCTGACCGTGGCGGCCTTCCGGCAATTTACAAGGTTTTAGAGGAATCAAATTATCCAATAATTTTAACAGCAAATGATCCTTGGAAAAGCTCCCTAAAAACACTTAGACAAAAATGCGCGCTTGTCCAAATGAAAAGAGTGGACATACGAAGTGAGGTAAATAAACTAGATGAAATTGCTAAAAAGGAAGGAATTGAGGTTGAAGAGGATGTTATTCATGAAATTGCAAGGCTTTCACAAGGCGACTTGAGGGCAGCAATAAATGATTTGCAAACGATTTGCCAAGGAAGAAAAGTTGTTAGAAAGGAGGACTTGAAAGAGATAGAAGCAAGAATTAAGGAAGTTCAGATTTTTGACACACTGCTTGCAATTTTCAAATCAAAGGACAAGAAGATAATTTTTGATGCATTTAACAACTCAGACAAAAGCCCAGATGAAATTCTGCTTTGGCTTGTTGAAAACATCCCAAAAGAGTATGAAAAGCCAGGAGAAATTGCCGAGGCATTTAACTACCTTTCCAGAGCAGATGTTTTTAAGGGCAGAATAATTCATAATCAAGCGTGGGGGCTTCAATCATTTGTAAATGAACTTATGTGCTTAGGGGTTGCATTTGCAAAGAGAGAGAAGTACCACAAGTTTACAAGATACAGCCCGCCAGGGATTTTAGTTAAAATGGGACGCTCAAAGTTTGCCAGGGCATCAAGAGACAAGGTTGCCGAAAAGATTGGGAAGGTTTGCCATTGCTCAAAGAAGAGGGCGGTTGAGCAGTTTCCATACTTTTCAATAATCCTGAAAAAGAGAAAACTGGAAATTGAATTGGAAAAAGAAGAAGTTGAGTATCTTAAGAAGTACACCTGATTAACTTTGATAGGTATCATAGCCAAGGATATTCCGGTGATCTGTGACATTTATTTGATATTTTTTATTGTTGCAATTTGTACCTAAAAAAACAGCCCATGCACCATAAATCCCCTTTCCGTAAGATTTGTACCCAATTAAAAGGGGGGATGTGCTTATCCCAAGATTGAAATTAGTATCATTTAAAAATAAAATTGGTTCAGAGTACTCTTTCTTTACTGTAAAATTAAAAGAGCAGTTATAGGCTAACAGAGACTTAACAGACTGAAACGAATTAGGATCAATTGTAACATTTATTGCCCTTACTGCATCAAAATTTGATAAGAAATTCTGCCCGCCTGCATATCCAGTCAGGTTTATGGAAACATTTACGCTTGCATTTGAAACTTGGTTTAGAGCAGTGCTTATATTTAGGTAGATTCCTTTTTGAGAAGAAATGTTTCTTACTAAGTCTGTTAAATTATTCAGTGAATTTGTTAATAGAGAAATGTCAACACTTTCCTCCCTTGAAAAGTTTGAAAGAACAAGCTCGACTGTTTTTCCATATTCATTTTGGACATTATTTATAAAAAATGACTCATCCGTTGAGACCAAGTTTGGGTTGCTTACTTGATTTACTTGTGCCATATAATAAAAAATCCCTGAAAGAGTTGCCACTATGATAACTGCTGCCACTATGAAAAACTGTGCTTTCGTATTTTTTAGGGATTTTTTCATTGCTTGAACCATAGTACTAGGACAAGAGCACATTGCTGGTTGTTTAAGCAATATTGCCCGTATTCTCCAGAGAGTATGTAATAAGTTGTGACAAGTTCTTTGTTGCCAGGAATATCCGCTGGCGATGTCCCACAGCGGTACACTAAATTGCCTTTTGAATATTGGTACAAGGTATAACCGACATTAGATGGGAGAATGCCTTGGATTTCATTATTAACTTCCGGCCAGTCACCAATAACTACAAGTTCCCTTAGGTCGCTAAGATAGTCAGAGTTCACATCCTTATAGTCAAGAGTCCTAAAAATATCTTGTGCATAGTTCTTTAATATGGCAGTTGACCACTTGGGGTGCGATGGCATGCTGGATGTTTGGGTTTGGCTAATAAAAATTAAGAAAGAGAATATTAAAGCCCCGGCTAAAACAATCTCAAGAATTCTAAGCCAACCTTTTGTGTTTCTCATCGCCATATTAGCAGAGTAATATTTACAGGAGTTTGATTTATTACTGCAAATTTTCTCAAAGACACAACATTAGAGGTTTTAGACGGCGTTGTGTTGTACAAATCTAAAACAACAGATGTGCTGTTTCGTATTATTAAATGAAAATTAAGGCTATTTTCAATCCCAAGATTCGTTTTAAATACGCTGTAAAGGGCAGTGTTATTTGCGTAATTGACTTTACTTGGATCAAGTTTTCCAATTATAGTTTTATGAGAATAATTGTTATATTGAGCAAGCCCAAGCCGAGCAGGGTTACTGGTCCAATCATAAGGGTAGCCAGGAGTCTCAATCAACATTTTACTCAACGAGAGGGCATTTATTTCAAGCGTGGTTTGTTCAGTCCGGTCCCTTATGGAGGGGATCATGTTAAGGACATTTGTCATAACAAAAAGAATCAGCATAATTAATAGAACGACTGAGACAACAAATCCAAGATTTAATTGGCCCTTGTTGTTTAGAATATCATAAGCCACGACACAATCACCCCAACCGTTAAGAATATTGCACTATGCTTAAGCCCAATAACTGGCGAGCCTTCCGCAATTTGACCAGCAAGCATGCCATTGAAAACTGCTTGGATAATTATCATAGAGAAAAACAGGTTTTTATAAAAAGCAATTACTGCTGCCGGATCCATAGTTGAAACTGCAAATCCTCTTGAGCTGATCATTGGTATCATTAGTCTTTGCAGTGAAACAACAATCGCAATAAACAGGAAGTAAATTGCATACATTATCATTGCCTGCTGGCTTAGTTTTGACTTTCTTTCTTTTTCAGATTCTTTTATCAGGTGTGCATCCCTTGCAACAGAATCAAGAGTATCAGCAAGAGCACCACCGCTTTTTTCTGCCTCAATTATTATCTCAACAGACCGCTCAGTAAATTTGCTTCCAATTCTATTTGCAAAATCTTGCAAGACCTTATCAAATGGAATTCCCCAAGAAACCTGATTTGACATCTTCCTGACCTCTGGAGTTAGTGCGCCATAGTCAACTTTTGAGCTCTTGTAAATTGCCTGTGGTAGCGTCATTCCTGTTTTCCTTGACTCCGCAAGATCTCTCAAAAAAGCGGGCAAGTTATCTTCGATTTGGAGAATTTTCTTTTTATTTAAGTAGGTACTAATTGAGTATGGTATAAATCCAACCATTACTGCAGTTCCAATAAATAAACCATAAAATTCATATGGAACAATAGTAATTGACAAAAATACAAGAAACGCTGCAAAGAAAATTGAAATGGTCAGCAACTTGTATTTTTTCGGAATAATCCCTAAGAACTTCTTTTCTTCTTCTAGTTCAGTCGGCTTTTTTTTATTTTTTCTTTTTAGGATGTTTTTCATTTTTATGATATTGGCGATACTAATTTAAGTAAAACAATGAATGAAAGGGAGGATAGCGGCAAGAACACATAGACAAGTAGTTCTTGCATAGGTTTCAGCGCTTCAAAGCCAGAGATTGCACCCATAATTGTTAGCATTACAATTGAGAATATTGAGCCAACAATTACAAGAGTTATGTAAACTTCAACATAAAGGGAAAGGTCATTTGTGTATTCCTCCATCTTTCGCTGGTATTTTTCCATTAGGTAATCTGATTTTTCTTGTAGCATTGATCTCAAATCACCGCCACGGACAATTGTAGTAATCATGCTCCACAGCAAGTCCTTAAAGTCCTCGGAAGGCGAGCGCTCAGCTGCATTATTAAGCGCCACTTCAATGTCTTGCCCCATCACCTCAACATCTTTTACGATTTCCTGTGCCTCTCTTGAGACCTCGCCATATTCTTTGAAGTTTGCTAAAAGTTTAAAGATTGCTTGAGGCGGAGCACCAGTCCCTGCGATCGTGTTCATATATAGTGTTGCAAATGGGAGATTTATGTCAATGTTCTTTTTTCGTTCATCAGCCCGTATTGCAGGATACTTGAGCATAAACATAAAAACCGATGCAGTTAAAACCAGCGTAATTATTAATGAGAAAAGCAGCACACTTTTAATTGATAAACCGACTAGATACAGTAGCAAAAATGAAACAGGAAAACTAATTATTAATGTTAGTAATGTTGTAAAAAAACAGATACTAATGTATTCACGGAACATAATTCCAAGGTTTGCCATCCGTAAATCGTGATGAATTCCCGAAAATTTTGTCAATCTTGTTTCAACAAACTTATTAAAGAGTCTTGCAGAGATTCTCCGATAGGAACTCATAAAGGTCATAAGTAGTTTAATGGATTTGGGATATAAATAGATTAATACAAGCAGTATTGAAATTAATTTTTGCTAAAATAACGGACAGGCATAACAAAGGCAAAAGTTATTAACTTTGCAAGATTTTCTATTTTTATGATTAGGAACAAGGTTGGTCAAATAGCACCACTATCTGCAGTCCTAATAACAATGATTGTAATTGTCCTTGTCCTTGTAACCTATGTGTGGGGTAGTGGGTTGGTTAATGCCCAACGGACTAGAACAACTTCAAATTACATTGAAACAAAGCTTCTTGAATTTGAGCAAGCAGTAAATGAAGTCAGCCAGGAAGGCATCAATTCCACGAGATTAGTCAGGTTTGACCTACAAGAAGGATATTTGAGTATCGAGAATGGAACTTTTTGTAATGGAAACACAGTTTACAAAAATGGGATTATGTATGAACTAAATTCAAAGACCAGGTTAGTAGATTCAAACTCATGGGTAAGCATAGATCCAACTGAAAAAAACAAGGACTGCACTGGCTCAATAAAAAACAATACAGCTGCAGTTCTTTTAGCAAGGTCTGTACAGAACGGAAACACTTATTCAAATGAGTATATGCTTTGGTTTAGGCAATTAAATGGCTCATCGGATAAGTACCTCATAAATTTGACAACAGGTGGAACTACAAGGATTTCTGGAGGATCTCACACTGCAGTTTTTATTAATTCAGGAACAGGCAATAAAAGTGGAATAATAGTCACAAATGTGACTGTTGATTTTGTATAAAATGAAAAAATCCTCAAATCGAAAAGGGGCAGTCCTAATAATGGAGCAAATATTTATTGTGATATTTGGCCTAATAATTCTTGCGACGATTATCCTTGTTTTTTCAAACCTTAAACAGGAGTCATATGATTTTATTGCAGAGCAGCAATTTGAGTCAATTGGAAGTTACGTGCATGGCGCCGTGATACA
>JALTGF010000149.1 GCA_027077325.1 archaeon | reverse complement strand
CAATATACTTGAGTTCTTCTTGCTCTTCCTCAGTGGCTTCCTTTTTCTTTTCTTCCTCGCGCTTCATCATCCTTTTCATCATGCGCTCAAGTCCAAGTCGGAATTTTTCAAGCTCTCTCGCTCTGGCATCAAGTTCGCCCATTGGAATCTTAATCTTTAAGTGTTTGCTCAACACATTAAGCACTGCCTCTGCCGCCTTTGCATCTATCAGCAGGGGATGGCCTGGGGTTTCTCCCATCAGGCAAACTGCGTTCATCCCAGCAAGCTGGCCAAGCCCAAGAAGAATGCCAGATGCGCCTACGATCCCTCCGCGCGGTCCATGCCCTTTTGTTTTAAATATAACCCCATATTTCTCAAATTTCTTTACAACCTCTTTTGAAGTCGCGGCTCCGTAAACTTTTGGGGCTTTCAAAAGTCGACCTGTAGCATAGCCACCGACTGTTATTATGTCCTTAACATCAAACTCTTTTGCAAGGTCAATTATCTTTTCGCAAATTTCATATTGCCCAGTTATTGTTGCCCCTTGTGCTTCTCCAACAACTATAAGCAAATCACGACCATTTTTTAGTTTGATGCCATAAAAATTGCTCGTGATCATATCAATGAGACCATCAGGTTTAATCAGCACCTGTGGCGGGAAGTGTGGGCTGTAAAGTTCTGCAAACTTTTTCCCTTTAAATTCTTTTACTAAGTGCTCCGCGACTAGCCGACCGACTTGTCCAAAACCAGGAAGTCCTTCTATTAAAATTGGGTTTCTTAACTTTGGTTTTTTTGAAAAATATTTTATGAATGTTTCCATTTTATTATCATTAGTACTTGCCTTTTTATAGATTTTGCCTTTTGTACTTTCTTCGATATTCTCCATATGGGTCATTTACCGAAAATTTTGGAGGCTCTGGATTTATAGTCTCGGCGCCACAAACAGGGCATTTTTTCTTTAAGGTGTATACCTTGCATTTTTCACAAAAAAGTATCTTTGCCATTTATCTAACTAATTTTCCAGTACCTTCTGATGAGGTGACATCCTTGATAACCTGGCTACTAAATCTTTCAAGAATGTTCTCTGCAATTTTATAATTTGGTGCATTTATCTTTATGTGATATTTTGGCGCACCAAGATACTTTACTTCTATGTTTGTATCTTTTTCCTTAACCTTTTTTATATTTTCAAGTAGCGAATTCTTTATTACTTCAACTCCATTGTTGGCTTTTGATTCAAGTTCTAATGTTGCTTTTATTGTAACTTCTGGTGGCTCAATCTTTTCTTTTGCAGTTTCAGCAAGTGCTTTCTTCCATTTTTCAGGGATGTTTATATCTAAAAATATATTCTCGTTTTCTCTTACAGATTTTTCTAGTGGTTCCCAAAGGCTTCCAAACTTGTTTTCAAGTTCCTTAACAACTAACTCTAAATCTTTTGTATCGTTTATCTTGTTTGCCACATACTCAATGAGTTTAAGTGCATGTTTCTCTTTTTTATACTGGTCAAGTTTTGCTTTTTTCTGGGCGGCTTTTACTGACTTTAATGAAAGATCTATATGGCCCTTCTCCTTGTCAATTTTCAATACTTTGACAACAACTTTTTGGCCTTCTTCAACATAATCTCTTATATTTTTAATCCACTTTGATGAGAGCTCCGAGATATGTATCATCCCTTCGCTTCCTGGATACTCATCCAAGGAAACAAAAGCTCCGTGTGGAAATACTCTTGTAACTGTTCCTATAACAAGTTCCCCAACTTCCGGAATGTTTTCGCTTAACTTTCTGCGTTTTTCTTTTCTAGGTTGCATAGCACTTTTATTGGGGCAACACTTATTAAATGTTTTCTTTCATTAAAATCGCTAACTTTAAAAACTCCAAATTCATAAAGAGCTATGTGATTGAAATGAAACTAAAAAGAGTAAAAACAGGCATATCTGGCTTGGATGAACTCCTTGCTGGCGGTTTTCCGAAAGGGCGACGAATCCTAATCTCTGGACAGGCAGGTACTGGAAAAACAATCTTTGCGGCGCAATTTTTGCTTGAAGGCGCGAGAAATGGTGAGAAATGCTTATACATAACAACCGAAGAAAAAGTTGATGAACTAATACAAGAGCTTCCCTTTGGAGAAGAGCTTAAAAAATACATCGACAGTGGGCAAATAGACATGAAACAAATGTTTCCGGCGGCAGAAAGTGAGCGCTTAGTTAAAGACATAAACAAGGAAATCTTTGGAACTGAAATTCTTGTTGACTCTGAAATCGAGAAATGCAAATACTCAAGAATTGTTGTTGACTCTCTAACGACTTTCACATCGTTTCTTGAACGAAAGGGGGAAGTAAGAAGGGCTGTTCATGAATTAATGGATTTCCTAAGAATTACTGGGGCAACTTGCTTGTTTACAAGTGAACTAAGGGAAAAAGAAGAGGGGTTAAGTGCAGATGGAAGCAGTGAGTTTTTAGTAGATGGAATTATCGTACTCCACTATACTGGAATAGGTGGTGAGGAATTCTCAAATATAGAAGTAAGGAAAATGAGGGG
>JALTGF010000148.1 GCA_027077325.1 archaeon | reverse complement strand
CAATTATAAGGCAAGAATCCCCTAGACGAAGTGCAGTTCTAATCCCTTCATCTGCTGGTATTTCTGACGCTAATTTAGTAATTACAGATTGGACTTTCAAGGAAAGGACATTGTACCCTAATCTCCTGTACTCCCTAATTGGCAGTTCTAATGTGTCCTCAACAGTTATGATCCTGTATTTCTTCATAATCTCAACTATTGTTGAGCTAAGCATTGATGTTTTCCCACTTGACCTGGGGCCCGCAAAAAGGATTGACCTGCCGCCATCAATGACAAACCAGAGAAGGCCAGCAGCAAGTGAGCTCATTGTCTTGTTTTCAATGAAAAGCGGAAATGTCCATGGTCTAGACCTATGCCTTCTAAACGCAAAAGAAAGTCCCATTGAGCTTAAACTTTTTGTAATTACGCAAACTCTTGCACGCCCTCCTGGAACAACTGCGCTTGTGTCAAGAACAGGCTCTGCTTCGTCCAAAGGCCTACCACTTTGAAGTCTAAATCGTGCAGCCATAACCTCGGCATCTTCCTTTGTTGGTATCAAGTTTGTAGTGCATTCTTCAAAATCAGAGTGAAGCAGGCGGATTGGCATCTGCCCAATTGGTGCATTTATGTAAATATCCTGAACTTTTGGATCTGCAAGTAGGATTTCCATTATGCCAAGCCCAGTTGCATACCTCGTTAAAATTTCTGAAAGTTTCTCAATATCCTCATGTTTTAATTTTAAATTTTGCTCTCTTGCAATCGTTGAAATTAAATCACTACCTACCCTTTTAAAATAATCGCGAGTACGTTCTGTGAATCCCGTAGATGCTGGTTTATACCCTGCCATGACTCTCCTAGCCATCCCAAGAATTAAGTACTGGTCTTCTGGGAGCTTGAACTCAGGTGGGACTACATGGTAATACCTCTCTGTTTTTCCAGCAAGGCCATATATCTCTACATCAATATCGCCTTGAAGCGTGTATGCATCGAGTAGTTCTGCATTAACTGGCGGCTTTATCATATACCTTGTCAATGTAAAATTTGGCCTAATTACTGGAGAAAATATTTCTGAATAAATAAATCTGTCTCCTGGTCTTATCTCATTAAGTTTTGGGAGAACAATCTTAATTAGTTTTGTTTCATCAAGATGCTCTTTTATTACTTGAAGCACATCTCTAACATATGCGACATAACACTCTTTTGCCTGTTTAAATTTAAGTGTTTCAACCTTTTCTTCAAACTGGGCAATTTCATTTAACAATGTTATGTATGCAAGAATCGGGTCTTTTCTTATCTTATTTATCAAAAGATCCTCTACAAATCCAAAATGGTCTGGAAATATTGTTGTACAAGTTGGATTTGTTATGCATGGTGCTGCCAAAAGATTCTCCTCGCGGATCATCTGCTCAAGGGCGGATGCAATCTCTGCTAAAATTTCGGTTTGTTTTGGGGGGTACTCATATTCGTACGCTTCTGCAATTAATATGCGGTCAACATCTTTAACCTCTGTAATTGCATCAATGACCCTTGCCATAGTTTCAGGGTCTTCTTCTAAAGATGGCGCGTATGGGCATCCAACCCAATCAAATCTAATTACTGTTTCGTCTCCTTCCTTTAAAATTTTATAGCTACATGGCTTTGCCATATATAAATCTAATTAATTGATAGTTAAATATTTTTGGAATAGAAAAAAACTTATTAAGTAGGGCCCTATATCTAAATTATGGCAGAAACTGAGATCGAAAGAAAATTTGAAAATTTTACCTTACGACTTGGTTCTATTGATACAAAACTAAGGATTAACGAGCAGAATCTGTTAAACTTGCAGAACCGAGTACAACTTTTAAGTAAAAATTTATTAGATTTAAAAAAAGAAACCCGTGGGGAACTAGATTCTCTATCAAACAAAACTGAGAAAATTAAAGAAGATCTAGACAAACTGTCTCTTAAAATCAAGGGTTCTGAGAGTTATCTT
Organism: archaeon; assembly: GCA_027077325.1. GTDB lineage: Archaea > Undinarchaeota > Undinarchaeia > Undinarchaeales > JALTGF01 > JALTGF01. Next base: position 566 of record JALTGF010000148.1, on the reverse strand, counting down.
GTAAATGCTTCAATTGACAAAAAGATTGAACAATTAAAAGCATTTCAAAAAAAATTTTTAACACCTAACTTAACCAAAGAAGAAGCTGAAAAAATACTGGATGCTACCTTAAAAATATTGGAGGATATAAATGGATCTAACCAAAAGAAAAAAACAAAAAAAACCACCGTTTGAAGTGCCTGATTTTCCAGTTCCACCCATGAAAAGTGCTCCCATGGACTTACCTGAAACAGAAAGGCCTGAATATGAAGAGTCATCTGAATCAATAAAAGAAGCAGTTGGCTTTCCATCTGGGCATAACTCAAATCAACATGATGAGGGTATTATATTACCGCCTAATCCTGAAGAGCCAGAAGAGCTCCCAGAAGATGTCGGTCCTGAATTTGAGGAACCAGAAGAGGCACCTCCTGAAACCCCTCCTTTTTTAACTCCAGGCGCACCTGAGATGCCCTCAACAAGCGGAACTAGTGAACTAAATAAGAAAATTGATGGCTTGAAGTCTGAGTTGGATGAAATTAAGGATTCTGTTGAGGCTCTTAAGAACCTAAAAGATACGATTAGCACAT
>JALTGF010000147.1 GCA_027077325.1 archaeon | reverse complement strand
TTGCATTTGTTAGCTTAATGACAATGATTATTGGGATAGTAATTTTGTATGCTTTTGCAATTGGCCGAGCGGTCGCGCAATATATTTAAATATTTGTAAAATCTAACCAAAAATATGGTAATTTACATAGAGTTTAAGGCACACGAAAAAAAGCACCCAGGAAAAGTAACACCAACTGGGAAAGAAAAATACAACGGTGTCCAGGACTTTATGAAATTTGCAAAGGAAAGAAATTTAAGCATTCTTGTTACTGATATCGGCCATGTTTATGCTGTTGGCGACTCAATAATTGCGCATTTAACCGGCGCAAAGCAAAAGGATATTGATCTAATTGAAGAAAAGTTCAGGCAAGTTTTGCACTGGCCATTATTTATCTCTGGGTATGACCCAAGAATTGAGTTAAGGGGCGTTGGAAGGTTTCTTGAGCACTTGGTTGACACAACCGCACATGACCTCCATTTAAAGAGAGGGAGGAGAAAAAAAGAATGGGGAGTTTGAGAAATACAAAGGGGGACAGCGGAAAACTTTGCTTAATATGCTGTATTATATTATTACTTCCAATTATTCTTGGGATACTCCTAGGATTTTTAAGGAATGCAGGGAATATTTTACCTTTCTAGTTCAACCAAAAAAATTTCCTCAAAAGGCAATTTCTTTTTGTCCAAAATTTTTCCCTTAACTTCAATTCCTGAAAGGCTGCTGTTAATTACCAGCGCCCGCCCATTTTGAGTTAAGTGAGCTTTGTATTGCTGCAAAAATTTGTTTAGGGTTTCGCTGCTTGAATAAGAATAGTCAATCCACTCCTTTGGCTTTTCTTTTACTTTTAAGTAAGGAGGATTAAACAAAATTAAGTCAAACTTTTCATTTTGCACTGGCTCAAAAAGAAAACCCTGCCTTGCATCAATTTTGACTTTTTGCATTTCCGCGTTAATCCGCGCGCACCTAACTGCATAAGGATTTATGTCAGTGGCAACAACTTCTGCCCCCTGCTTTGCAGCCAATATCCCAAGAATTCCACAGCCAGCCCCAAGGTCAAGGACTCTTTCCCCTTTGTCAACTTTTAAGTTATCCGCAATTAAAAAAGAGTCCTCGCGCGGCTCGTAAACTTGCTCGTGCACATAAAACCAAATATCTTTGTATGGAACTTTTTTACACTCGTCTAAAAAGGTCATTATTTACTTGCCTTTAGGGCCTTCACATTTTCTTTAAATCCAGAAACAATTAAAACATCTTCTGCCTTTATCTTCTCATTGTCGTCAACTTTAAAAATCCACTTCTTTCCGCGCTTTATGCTTATGACATCCATGCCATATTTTGCATCCTTTCTTATTTGCTCAACCGTTTTTCCAACTAATTTAGAGTTTTTTCCAACTTTTACACGGTCAACAATCTCGTCTGCATCTTGCAAGGCATCTCTGACAACAGGATGCAATTTTATGTCCCTGAGAACAAGTTCTGCCATGCTTTCAGCGGCATTTGACATTCGTTCGGCGGCCGCACCAATCCTTAAAATTCCTTCAAGTTGCCCTGCTTCCTCTGGGTTTCTTGCGGCGACCATTGTCCTTATTTCAAGCTGATACCTAAGTTTGTTCATTTCCTCTTCAAGTGCCTTTACCTCTTCTGCGAGCTCGTCATTGTTAAACAAAACCGCAGAATACGCCAGGTCAACCATTAGTTCGCAGATGTTCTTCATATCCGTAAGGATTTCTTTAACATCTTTCTTTTCTTCAATTAATTCTTCAATTATTTCATCAACTTCATAAGTTTCTTCTGTCATTTCTCCACCATTAAACCATATAGAACAAGAGTTTATTAAGCTTTATGCCTACTCCAAATCCTCTTCGCTGACCAAGGTAACCATATCCTTTAGTTCCTTTTCCCAGTATTTCTTGGCATTTTTCGCAAATCCAGTCCTGCTTATTACAATTGCAGGCGTCCTCTTCGTGATTGCATCCATCCCAATTTCAGAAAGCTCTGACTGCCCTACTTTCTTCTTTCCTGTATTAATAATCCTGACAAAGTAAGTTTGCCTCCCAATTGGAGTTGGGATTTTAATCTTTAATTCATACTCCTTCTTTTCCTTTACGACCTTTTCACTTTCAACATCAATGTTTTGCTTTTCAAACCATTCCAAGACATTGTCCTTGAATTTATCGCCAAGACCTGGAAGGATTTCTTGCCTTGCTTTTGGTTTCTTTGATTTCTCTTTCTGCACTGGCTTTGGCTGAACCTTTACTTCAGGTTTTATAACTTGGGGCGCTGGCTGCACGTCTTTCTGAACAGGTGGCTCAATTTTTTGCACCGGCTTTTGCACCCCACCAAATTTTGAAACAAGTTTATTCATTGCAATTTCTTTTGCTTTTTGCTCCCCAATTTGAGGGACTGCCCAGCACTTAAACATTTTTCCATTAAAATCAATCGTAAACTTGACAACTAAATCCTCTAGGCTTGAAAAACCAGCGGCTTCATTTGGTCCAACCTCAAATTCGCCAATAACATTTTCTTTCATCAATTTATTTAAAAGTTCGCGGTCTTG
>JALTGF010000146.1 GCA_027077325.1 archaeon | reverse complement strand
ATTGAAATTAGCAATTCAATTATTTCATTTACCGAAATAAAATCTGCTGCTAACATCTAAGCATATAAAAATCCCGTAGTGCATAGCATCTACGGTTTTTATATGCATTGTTGAGCAACACCAAAAGTAGCGGTAGCAGGGGGTTCAGCGCCTATGTAATTTTAATAACTGCCGATTTTGGCTGGTATCTTTTACAAGGGCTGTTTCGGAAAGTAATTGAGGATAATCTTATTCTTTTTGCCGGTTTTTTCATTTTGTATTTTTCAATTATTGTGATTATAATGATGTAATTGTATTTTTTTGCATAGCAGTTCCATTAGGCAAAACCTTTGCTTTGATGTTTTTCCCATTCTGGTATTTGGTTTATGTTAATCTAAGCTGCCTTGGGCGAAGCCCTTGGTCTGGCTTTCGATTCAATCAGATGCATCTTTCCCCCGCAATGTTTGCACACGCTAACTTTTACATCATACACAAGTTCTAAAATCTCTGCAACAAGTATTCCTTGTGGTTTATGATACTCTGGCAATTTAAAATGCTGGTGCAATTTCTCCAGCATATTTGTTTTGTTCCTCGATGACAAAAAACCGTAGTTCCTTATTTTCATAAACCTTGCAGGCAAAACATGCTGCAAAAATAGTTTAATGAAATCCGCGCCTTTAAGGGTACGTACCTTCTTTTTGTAACCATCGGCCCTGTCGGTATATACGAATGACACTTCTTTGTCGGTAACGCTTTTTATCCGGGAGTTGCTGATGGCTATTTTATGGGTATATCTGCCAAGGTATTCAAAAACCGACTGCTCATTTTTGAAACTCTTTTTTGAATATACTACCCAATTTTTTGCATATAAGGTTTCTTTTAACTGGTAGAAGTATTGCGATTGTGTCTGCTCTTGCAAATCCCAAAACCGCAACTCCCCATCTTTGAAATACTTTTTCAGATGCCACAAAAACTTCCCCTTAAAGGTCTGTGCCAATGCTTCTGCATTAAAAAGGTAATCGCCTTTTGTGGGCGATGATTTCCATTTGTTGTTCACCGTAATCCCGCCAGAGGGGATAATGCAATGCAAATGCGGATGATAATCCAAATCCTGCTTCCACGTATGAAGTATTGCAATCATCCCCATTTTTGCTTCTATACGGTTCCTTTTGTCATTTGAAAAACTATCGATAGTTTCCCATGCGCATTTAAAAAGAAGGTTGTACAATAGTTTTTTGTTGTACTTAAACAGTGGGCGCAATTCAGAAGGTATAGTAAAAACAGTATGGTGGTATTTTACAGGCAACAGGTCGTTTTGTTTTGCCAAAAGCCACCTCTCTTTGTTTATGGCCTGGCAATTGGGACAATGCCTGTTGCTGCACGAGTTGTAATGCGTTGTAACATTTCCGCAATCTTCGCAGGCTTGCACATTAAACCCCAATCTTTCTGTTTTGCAAATTTTAATTGAATCTATGACTTTGTGCTGCACAATAGTAGCCGAATTTAAGCGGAGATACTCCTCGCTAAAATTCTCGAATACCTTCGTTATAGGACTTCTCATTGCATGTCCTCCCAATTGTCAAACGGACTAAAGCCTTTAAAAAGGGGCACTTCGCTGACATGGAGGTAAATCATGGTGGTTTTTATGGAGGCATGACCAAGTATATCCTGTAGTGTCCTCAGGTTCATCCCGTCTTCCAATGCATGGGAAGCAAAGCAGTGGCGAAGTATGTGCAGGTTTATCTTTTTTACCCCTGATTTCTTATTGGCCATTTTAAGCGCATGGGCAAGTCCTGATGCAGTCATTGGCTTGCCTTTTGTCCTGCCGTTAAATAAAAAATCTCTGGGTTTAAATGCCCGGTAATATGCTCTTAATTCAGGCAGTAGTTTTTCTGACAAAACAGTATATCTGTCTTTATTTCCTTTCGAGCGGTTAATCCTAATCCTGAATTTACCATCATTGGTTTCTATATTTTCAATCCTTAAATTCAGAAGCTCGTTGCGCCTGAGCCCTGATGAATAAAGCATTGTAAGCATTAACTTATGCTTGGTGTTTTCGCAATTAGAAAATAATTTAAAGAGTTCCTTTCGGCTCAAAACAACTGGCAGGTCTTGTTCTTCTTTGGGATAAGGTATCTGAAAAGCCAACTTGTCCTGTTCTAAAATATGGGTGTAATACCACCGCAACCCGGCAACGTAAATCTTGATGGTCCGCCATGCCCTAAATTTATGATACTGCAATTGGTACAGATAGTCGATAATCTCATCTATCTCTGTATCTCGTGGGTGTTTGCCGGTATGTTTGCACAAGTACTCGACCGAGCGCACGTAGTTTACAATCGTTTGCTCAGAATGATTGCTCACCGACAAAAGTTTTTTCATCTTCTCCAGTAACGAACCTAATTCCTTAACTGAAATTCCATTTACATTTTCCATGTTATTTGCTTTAATGAATAAACATGGTAAACGTATTTGCTTGCGCCTGAATTTTAGCTACTTTTGGTTTTGTTCAACAAAGTATATAGCAAAAAGCCTGTTAAGGTGTCTTTTTTGAACCTTTATGCTAATAT
>JALTGF010000145.1 GCA_027077325.1 archaeon | reverse complement strand
TCACGGTTTCTTTTTATGGATGGCAACCCCTTTGGCCTTATTCTCTCCAAATTATCAATGTACTCCTCAGATGTTAAGTTATGGGGGATTATCGTTACGTCTTTCGTTTCAAAACAAGGTCCATGCCCAGGGATTATGAGCTTTGCAATCCTGTAAATTCTCCCCCTGCTTCTTGTTGCCATCAACTTGTACTTTGTTCCTGGAAATGTTCTTCCATACTGCAAGTACTCCTTATTTATGACTGCATCCCCCGCAATGATTATATCATCAAATTCTCCAAGTTCTTCTAGTTTCCCGTTTTTAACTTCAAAAACATCTGCTTTTTTTAAGTAAAATGACACATGGTTTGCCACATGCCCTTTTGTTTTCATAATATGTATACTGGGCATCAGCAAGCTGTCCGCAGTTTCGTGAAATGGGTCTATAACTGAAATGTGTCGATCCTTGAAATACTCAATGGACCCTATGTGATCCTCATGCTCGTGCGTGTATGTGATGAAATCGATATCCTTGATGGTCATGCCCAGAACTTTTAGTGCATCTGCAATATCCCGAATATACTCCAAAGATCCAGGGTCAATAAGGTATGTAAAATTTGGCGTTTTTACAAGGACTGAAGTGCACTTATGAACCGAGTTCTTTCCTCCAAGGCTTCCTTCCCTTAAAATTATGAGTTCTACTTCAGACTTTGCCATATTACTTTTGTGTCCTAACTCATATATACATTTAATTAATTATTTAAATTACCTAAACTTATGAGAGAAAGAGAATGGTAATTTGGAAATCTTTAAGTGAAACTGACATTGAAGTTTTTAATGCCATAAACGGGGAAATAAAACGGGAAGACGAAGGCCTGGAATTAATCCCTTCTGAAAACTATGTGAGCAAGGCAGTAATGCAGGCAATGGGCTCTGTCTTGAATAACAAGTATTCTGAGGGCTATCCTGGAAAAAGATATTATGGCGGGCAGGAATTTACGGACATTGTTGAAACTCTTGCAATTGAGCGCGCGAAAAAGCTCTTTAACGCAGAGCATGTGAATGTCCAGCCATATTCTGGAAGCCCAGCAAACCTTGCTGCTTATCTTGCAGTCATGAAGCCCGGCGACAAGCTAATGGGCCTTGCACTCTCACAAGGCGGCCACTTAACCCACGGGCACAAGGTAAGCCAAACGGGGAAATTGTTTAAGGCAGTCCAGTACGAGCTTGACCCTGAAACAAAAACACTTGATTATGATGCAATAAGAAAGCTTGCAGAAAAGGAAAAGCCGCAGGTGATTGTTTCTGGATACACTGCTTACCCGCGCGAAATTGACTTTAAGGAATTTGCCGAAATTGCAAAGGATGTTGGCGCTTATTCAATGGCAGACATTGCGCACATTGCAGGCCTGATTGCCGGCGGCGCGCATCCAAGTCCTTTCCCGCATATGGACATAGTCACAACTACAACGCACAAAACTTTAAGAGGACCGCGCGGCGGGATGATTATGTGCAAAGACGATGACAGGCTTCACGAAAAATATCATTCCGACTCAAAGTATAATTTAGCGCAATTAATTGACCGCTCAGTTTTCCCAGGGCTTCAAGGGGGCCCGCATATGAACATAATTGCCGGAAAGGCAGTTGCTTTTGAAGAGGACTTGCAGCCGGAGTTTAAGGAATACGCGGCGCAAGTGGTTAAAAATGCAAAGGCTCTTGCCGATGCCTTAATGGAATACGGCTTTGAGCTTGTTTCCGGGGGCACAGACAACCACTTGATCCTAATTGACTTAACAAATAAGGGAATAACTGGAATGCAGGCAGAAAAGGCTTTGGACAAGGCCGGGATAACCTTAAACAAAAATACAGTGCCATTTGATCCGCGCCCACCTTTTGACCCAAGCGGAATAAGGCTTGGAACTCCTGCAATAACCACGCGCGGAATGAAAGAGTCCGAAATGAAAGAAATTGCTTCTTTCATGAATGAGGCACTTGAAAATATAAATAATGACTCAAAACTAAAAGAAATTAAGCAAAAGGTAAAAGACCTTTGCTCAAACTATCCGCTTTACGAGTTGTACAAGGCATGAAAATTAGAAAATTCCTAAAAATTGAAAACAGGGAAGAATTTTACAAGTTAAACAGTTGGTACAAGTGGGCAATTTATGTTCTTGGATGGGCTGCTACAGTCAGCTCTCTGATCTTAATAATTGTTGAGTTGCTTCTCTATCACGAGCGAAAAGATGAAAAAGTGAAAAAGCCAGAAGATGACAAAGTCCAATACACCTACCAAAAGGTTCCCTACTGGATTGGTTGGATCTGCGGATTGCCATTGCTTATAATTATCCTGTTAGGGGTTCTATATTTTTCTCTAATTAGCATGTAAGATATTAACTCTCGGGAGTTAAATTAAATTTATATACCTCAATTCTACGCCTTTTACTATCCTAGATATATGTGGTATATAATCACACATATATTTATATAAGAGGTATAAAATATAATGTTTAGGATATTACTTGAATTCCCAAGCGGAAATGAGTTGGAAGTCATTGAATATGAATCGGGGCA
>JALTGF010000144.1 GCA_027077325.1 archaeon | reverse complement strand
TATTTCCACACTGGATTAAAGTAAATGCGTGTGAAACCTTGCATGGAAGAACGCTTCCTGTTGCTAGTGGGATTAAATTTGCAAACAGAAATCTAAATGTTCTTGTCCACGCCGGGGATGGAGATGCCTACGGGATTGGAATGGGTCATTTCATTCATACAATGCGAAGAAATGTTGACCTAACTTTCATTGTTCATGATAATCAAGTTTATGCACTTACAAAAGGGCAGTATTCCCCAACAACTCCTAAAGGGAGGGTGTCATCAACAACTCCGCACGGGGCAATTGAGATCCCAGTAAATCCAATTGCATTGGCTCTTAATTCTAATTGTACTTTTGTAGCAAGGGGTTTTGCAGGGGATATCCCGCACTTAAAAGAATTAATCAAGCAAGGAATACAACACAAGGGATTTTCATTAATTTCTGTTTTCCAGCCATGTGTTTCCTATAACAAGATAAACACTGCCGAGTGGTGGCGCGAGCATATTTACAAGCTTGAAGAAACAGGTTATAAGCCAGACAATAAAATTGAAGCACTGAAGAAAGCAAATGAGTGGGGCGATAAAATACCAATTGGTGTTTTCTATAAAGAAGAAAAGCCAACCTATGAGGATCAAGTTCCGGTAATAAAAGAAAAAGAATTAGTTGACCAGGATATTAGCAATGTAGACATAAGCAAAATTTTAGAGAAATACTACTAATTAATTCTTAAAAGAACAAAGACTCTATGTTATTCCATACCCACATTCTGCCTACTTTTCCTTCCAAAACAAGTTCTCCGTTTGCATATATCCTTGGATTATACACAAGTCCATCATTGTGGTTCTCTGCACCAGTTGCAAAATGAACGCTTCCAATTCTCTTTTCAAGTTCAAGTAAGTTTGTACCTTTTTTTGCTTCAGCATTTGGATTTGTTCCAACTCCAAACTCATACATTACTCGTGCATCTTCGTGTGCGGAAACAAATTCTCTAAGCCATTTTGCAGGGCCTTTCAACCCCATCTCTTTTTTTGTTTTTGGATTAATTGCAGTTATTGAATCTAAATCAACAATACCCTTTTTGACTTCATATTTGACAGGTAATTTTAATGGGCCTGTTTCAAGTTTTCCAAACGCCCCATCAACAACAATTGTTCCATTAAAAGTTTTGTAATCAACAGGTTCCCAAAATGCCTCACCTGCTGGGATATTCCCTATCTTTCCAACTTCCTTAACATTCCCATCATCAACCGATGCTCCAGTTTTCTCGTCCCAATAAGCAACATATTTATGGTTCAATTTAAACGAGACATCTGTTCCAAGGGCAGTTTTAACTGTTATCTTTTTTTTGTCAAGAGTTTCTATTATTCTCTTACCTAACTCGCTTAATTTTTCGTAATCAACATCAACTAATCTGGTAAACATGCTCTTAGTTATACCTGGCATACCAACGCAGCGCCCTGCCTTTCCTGACTTTAACATGCTTTTCTTTGCGGCAGAAGAATATGTGTCCATCCAAAAATGTCTAACTGGTCCAGTTACAGTTTCATCCCCTGAAATTGCATAAAGAACTGCATCTGCTTTGTAGCATTCTCGTCTAAGCTTGTCGGTTAGTTTAAGTGGGACTGGGCTGTCAAATGATTTGCTTGTGAGATATCCTTTTTTTAAATCATTAGAATCTCCGTCAACAATAACTAGTTTTGCATACCCATTGCCGTTTTTAACAATTCTTAAAGCGGCATTGTAGATTGCTTTTCCAATTAAAAGTTTTGATTTATCTGTGAAAACTAAAAATTTTTCATCTGGTTTTAATCCAAGGACATCTTTGACAATAACCTCTCCAGATCTTTTAGGTGTACTCATAAGAAAGTAATGAACAAGATCAGATAAATAATTATCCTTTTATAGAAATCAAAGGTTTGACTTTAACAACTTTTTTTGCAATTCCTGAATTATGCATCACATCGACAACTTCTGTAACATCTTTGTAAGCTCCGGGTGCTTCCTCTGCAACTCCGGAGTGGCTGTGTCCCTTAATTATAATACCCTTTACTGCAAGTTCTTTCACAATGTTGTCTCCCCACCATTGCTTTTTTGCCTGGACTCTTGACATAACCCTTCCTGCGCCGTGGCACGCTGAGCCCCAGGTTTCTTCCATCCCAAGCTCAGTTCCATGCAATATATACGAACTTGTCCCCATTGTCCCGCCAACTAGGACTGGCTGGCCAACTGACCTGTACTTCTCAGGTATCTCTTCGCGGCCGGGACCAAATGCGCGGGTTGCTCCCTTTCTATGCACAACTAACTTTCTCATTTTCCCATCAACCTTATGTTTCTCAACTTTGCAAGTGTTGTGTGCAATCTCATAAAAAGTTCTGAATTCTTTTTCATCAATCCCAAAAACATCAACAAATACCTCTCTTGCAAGGTGCGCAATTGCTTCCCTGTTTGCAAAGGCACAGTTAATCCCTGCATTTACAGCAGACAAATATTTTTGCCCCTCTTCGCTATTAAATGGGGCGCTAACTAATTCTTTTTCTCTTATTGGAATCCCATACTTTTTGCTCGCTTCTTCAAGCACTTTTAAGTAATCCGTACCTATCTGATGCCCCAGGGCGCGAGAACCGCA
>JALTGF010000143.1 GCA_027077325.1 archaeon | reverse complement strand
GACTGGTGATTCAAATGAAAGGCTTTGTAATAGTAAATGGTGAAAGGTGGTGTAAGCATGAAACTTTTAAGTATTGATATAAGCAAATGTACGGGGTGCAGAGCCTGTGAATATGCCTGTTCATTTGCACACACAGGTGAGTTCAATCCGTTGGACTCAAGGATACACATTAACGAATTTTTAGATGATTTTGTTTTTATTCCATCTGTATGTACTCAGTGTGAAGATGCCTACTGCGTAGGTGTATGCCCGACTCATGCCTTGACAAAAAACAGAGAAACTGGGGTTGTTGAGTATGATCCAAATAAGTGCATAGTCTGTAAGCAGTGTGTTATTGCCTGTCCGTGGGGATCCATTAAACTAGATCATACGGGAGAGAAGATAATAAAGTGTGATTTGTGCGGTGGAGACCCGGAGTGTGTAAAAGTGTGTCAAGCAAAAGCTTTGAAATTTGTTGAGGTAGAGGATGTGGTTTTGGACAAACAGCATAGAAATGCCGTCTATTACAAAGAGATTGTATCTGCAGGAGGTGATACATCATGATAAAGGGTGGATATATGGGCAAGATTTTACGAGTTAATCTTACAAATGGGAGCATTGATATTGAAAATATAAATGAATCTTGGGCTAGAAAATATATAGGTGGACGTGGATATGGCACACGTATTATAATGGAAGAGGTTGACCCTAAAATTGACCCACTTTCTGAGGATAACAAGGTTGTAATAGCAACTGGACCCCTTTGCTCAACCATGGCACCCTCATCAGGCCGTGTTATGGTTATAACAAAGGGTGCACTAAATGGTGCTATTGCTTGTTCTAACTCAGGTGGGCATTTCGGTCCAGAATTGAAACGCGCTGGGTTTGATGCAGTTATTATTGAGGGAAAAGCCCCAAATCCGGTATATTTATGGATAAATAAAAATGGAATAGAGTTAAGGAGTGCAGAACATCTTTGGGGGAAATACACAAACGAAACAGATGAAATTATGAAAAAAGAGACGCATCCTGAAGCTCGTACAATGGAAATAGGACCTGCGGGAGAGAAACTATCGTTAATTGCTAATGTAATGTTTGATGGACACAGGGCTGCTGGAAGAACTGGAGTTGGTGCTGTTGTAGGCTCTAAAAATTTAAAAGGTATTGTTGTCAGAGGCTATTTGGGCGTCAAGGTTGCGGATAAAGATGCATTTTTGAAGGCTTGTTATAAAACCAGAGATATTTTAAGTAAGGATGCATTTTCAGGTGGAGGTGGTGCAAAATACGGAACTGCAATGCTTGTAAATGTTATCAATGGTGTAGGTGGGCTGCCTACGAGGAATGCGCATGATGCATACTTTCCGGAGGCTGAAAAAATAAGTGGAGAGATGCTTACAAAGAAGAATCTTGTGAGAAATGAGGGTTGTGACAGTTGCCCTATTGCCTGTGGAAGGGTAACAGAAATAAGGGATGGAAAATATAAGGGTGAACATGGTACAGGTCCTGAGTATGAATCGATATGGGCATTTGGAGCTATGTGTGGCGTCTCTGATCTGAATGCTATTGTTATGGCAAACTATCTATGTGATAGATATGGACTTGACACGATTTCAGCCGGCTCTACCGTTGCATGTGCAATGGATCTCTACGAAAGCGGATATATACCGAAAGAAGATGTACCATTTGAACTTAAATTTGGTTCACCTGATGCTCTCGTGGAATCAATAAGATTAATAGGAGAGCAGAATACTGAATTTGGAAGATTGCTTGCGCAAGGATCTTACAGATTGGCGGAATACTACGGACATCCTGAATTCTCCATGAGTGTTAAAAAACAGGAGTTCCCGGCTTATGATCCAAGGGCAATTAAAGGTATAGGCTTGGAATATGCAACCAGCAACAGGGGTGCTTGCCATGTTAGAGGATATACAGTCGCAGCTGAAGTATTAGGAAATGTAGATAGGTTAAAATATGAGGGAAAAGCAGAACTGGCTAAAACATTTCAAGATTTGACAGCCGCTTTGGATTCTACGGGTATCTGCTTGTTTACAACATTTGGACTTATAGGCAAAAATATCGCAGAACTTTATTCTGCAGCTACGGGCTTTGAATGTGACGAAACTGAGTTTATGAGGATCGGTGAGCGCATCTGGAATATGGAGAGACTGTTCAACATTAAAGCTGGTTTTACAAAAAAGGATGATACTCTACCACCTAGAATGCTAAAAGAACCCATTCAAACAGGTCCATCAAAGGGAGAGGTTGAACAACTTGATAAGATGCTTAGTGACTATTATAAAGTAAGAGGCTGGGATGAAAATGGTATTCCCACAAAAGAAAAACTTAAAGAATTGGAGATAGAGGATTTGGCATGAAGTATGTAATAGTAGGCGGCAGCATTGCTGCCGCCACCGCTTATAAGGAGATAAAAAAGTATGCGAAGGATGCTGATGTTAAGGTTATTTCAAAGGAAAAAATTCTCCCATATGCTAAAATGCTGCTTCCATATCTTATTTCCTCTGAGGATGTGAAAAAGAATATGTTTTTTGAAGTAGATAGTAGTGATATTTTGTTGAATAGTGCTGTAATTTCTGTAGATACCGAGAGTAAAACTATAAAAACAGAAAATGGGCAG
>JALTGF010000142.1 GCA_027077325.1 archaeon | reverse complement strand
TGTAACCAAAATTGTCAGTTAGTTGAAGGTAGCTGTGAATCTAATTATCCTGGATGTACTGCAGATCCTCAATGCGAGGGATTAAATCCTTATGAAGGGAATTGTACATATAATTGTCTTTATAAACCTCCCATAGTTTGTGGTAATGGTGTAATTGAAGAAGGAGAACAATGTGAGCCCTCAATTTTGAATTATACAATTCAAGACAATAATACATGCAAATATACATGCAATCCACAAACATGTACTTTTGAAAATACTTGCAATTTGCAAAACAGTTGTGAAAACAATGTATGGAAACACAATGGCCAATGCTCTGAAAACGGTTGTACTTTCGAATCTCAAAACTGTTCTGCTATGGATTATTATGGAGACTGGCAATATCATTGCGTTGGATCAGAACTTAAAAAACACAGACTTTACCATAAATTTTATTGTACAGACACCGGTTGCAAAGAACAAACATATTATATTAATGATACCTCTGTCAAAGACTGCAATACATTAGATAATTCACTTGTAAATGAATGCGGATTAGCTAATTATGATTGCGTCGAAACTCAAACAAATGCATCGTGTCAAATAGTTACAACAACCCCATCAAACAATTTATGCCAAGATAAGTGTAATAACAATGTTTTAGAAACAAACGGGACATGTAATCCTTCAACATTTTATTGCAACTATGATTCTTTAAATTGCAGTAGTCTGGATTATTATGGACCTTATGAATTCTCCTGCGATCAAAACAATATAATAAAACAAAGGAGATTCCACAAGTTTAGTTGTTCAAATGCCCACTGTATTGAGAATTCAAGTTACACAAGTCCTGAAGTAGTTGAAAATTGTGATAATTTTGATGGACAATATTGCAACCAAGATCATTCAGGAATAGAAACAAGAGATTATTCTTGTTCAAATGGTTCTTGCAGTTATATTGTAACTCACACAGAAAATTGTCCAAATAGTTCTTGGTCTGGGGGAGGAAATACCCCCGGATTTGGTTCTGATCCTTCCTGCGTTTACACACAATATTCTTGTGTGCAAGACAACAACACAGAGTGCTTGGGAAATCAGACATATGTTTATAATTTTGACAATTTAGACAAAAATAATATCTGCGTAAATAATATGCAAGGTTATAGGGATTATTATTGCAATTTAAGCTCGTGTGATTCTCAGAATCCAGCAAATGGATGTAATTATTCTGTAAATGAGAAAGCCCAGAAGTGCAGTTTGTCCTGCGGGGCAGAATGCGAAAATAATTCAAATTGTAAGCCTCATTTAGATGGAAATTTGTGTTATTATGATGGGATATGCTCAAATTCATGTTCTTGTCAATATCAGAGCGAAGAATGCCCTGTTCCGGGAACAGTTGAAAATAATACCTGTTATTTTGGTCCAAGATTATGCACACAAAATGGCTGCCAGACAAGTAGCTGTAAATTACAACAAATGCAAGTTTGCGATCCAACCTACGGCTGTTTAAGTTGTGTTGGGAATAATTTGTTGACTAATAAATTTTATGGAGGTTTTGATTCAAAAGAAATTAAATTTTCAAATGGTGGGGGACTAAATAACTCTGTAAAGATCACAATTCCAAGAAATATAGGAATAACATCTGCAACCCTCTCTTTAAAAGGAAACCCTGTTCCATACACTTCAGATAAAACCTTGGACGTTGTTTTAGTTACAGACAGATCTGCGAGCATGGCAGGGAATAAGATTACAAGGGCAAAGGAAGCAGATATAGATTTTGTTAAAACAATTCTGAATTATTCAAACAACAAAGTGGGATTAACCAGCTATAGTTACGGCATTATAAATTATCACAATCTCTCAAGGGATCAAGCAGATTTAATAAATCAGATAAATGGTTATTCTGTTTATGGGACAACATGCATTGCTTGCGGACTGCATAAAGCTATAGATATTGCAAGAAAAGGGAACAACATGAAAAAGGTTATAATTTTGATGAGTGATGGACAAGCCAACAGATGTTTGGGTGGCCATTTCTGCAGCGTAGAAGAGGCAATTAATGAAACAATACAAGAAGCAAAAAGGGCTTGGCAAAATTACGGAATTCATGTTTATGCAATAGCTTACGGAAATGAAGCTGACATAAATACAATGCAGGAAGTCGCACAAGTTGGAAACGGCAATTATTATTTTGCAAATACCTTGAATATTTCCAATATTTATATTGGAATCGCACAGGAAATTTTACAATCTTATCCTGTTAATCCTCTGCTTGATATTGGGAACAAAGGGCAGACTGACTGGTTTTATGTGGGCGAGTTTAATACCACACAAATCGTGAATAATTTTTCTCAAACTCTAAACAACCTGATTGCAAATTGCAATTGTCCTGGCTGTTCAATACAAGAAAATAATTGCACAATTTCAATGGCGACATTTTCCTCAAGTGCAGGAAAAATATTGTATTATAACCTAAGTATTAACGCGTGCAGTTACAAGATTCCACAGAATGTAACATGCTACAGCTGCAATGACTGCTATCCTGGTTGTTATGAATATAGTTCATGGTCTGATTGGAATTGCAGCTGGAATTCTTCCTGCGATACAGAAGCAGAATGCTCGAGATCAAGGAAAATAATAGAACATGTCTGTGTAAATCCAGGGCAACAAAATTCTTATTGCTCTGTTCAAAATTCAACTGAAGCTGATTATTCAACTCAAAC
>JALTGF010000141.1 GCA_027077325.1 archaeon | reverse complement strand
CTATGGAATAAAATCCAAATGTTTTTGAAAAGAAGTCAACTACATCTCCCCTAAAAAATTTGGTAACTGCATAAAGCATGGCCCTGAATGCAACCGCACCAAGCCCGCCAAAAATTCCGACTACTATTGCCATCAAATACAATATTATCTGGTTTTCATAGATCAGGAATTTTTTTATTGGTCCTCTAAAAAACTTCAATATGAAGTCCTTTGTTTTTCTAAGAAAGATATTTAGCACCATTTTATTGAATTTAGTTGCTTGAGAATTTAAACTTTATCAAAAATCGTAGGAAAGCTTTATAAATTCTAAATACTACAATATTTGCCTATGGAATTAAAGATTTTAAAAGATGAAAAAGACATGCTCCAAGCAGAAGTTGTTGGAGAGGACACTACCTTTATCAATTTATTAAAGGAAGAACTGTATGAGGACAAATCTGTAAAAAGTGCTGCGTACATAATCGAGCATCCTCTTACTTCAAATCCGCAAATAATTGTGAGAACAAAAGGAAAGTCGCCAAAAAAAGTGCTAAAAGATGCAGTAGAGCGAATTGAGAAGAAAGCAAGTGATTTTGAAGCCCAGTTCAAAAAAGCTAAATAAGTTTGAATTAAACTATTTTTATGAATGTTAAGTTCAAATCCATTAAAGAGGAAATTAGAATTCTTGGAATAGATGATGCTCCTTTTAAGGAAAAAGGAAAGGGCCGAACATTAATTGTTGGAACTGTTTTTAGGGCTGGGCATTGGCTTGATGGCGTTTTGAGTAGAAAGATTAAAGTTGATGGAATGGACGCCACTAAAAAAATTATTGACATGGTAAACAAATCCAGGCATAAGCCACAACTTAGGGTGATTATGCTTGATGGAATCACTTTTGGCGGGATGAACAGCGCAAATATACAAACAATTTATGAAAAAACAGGAATTCCTGTAATCGTTATTAACAGGAAAAAACCAAACTTTAAAAACATTAAAAAAGCATTAGAACATTTTCCTGATAAGGAAAAGCGTTGGGAATGCGTTGAAGCCGCAGGAAAAATGCATAAAGTTAAATTGAATAAGTACTCTCTATATATCCAGACAAGTGGGATACTACTAAAAGATGCAGAAAAAATTGTAAAAATAAGCTGCACGCGTTCACATATCCCTGAACCACTAAGGGCCGCACATTTAATTGCAGCCGGTGTTACTGAAGGCGAAAGCAGGGGTCGAGCATAATGGATTCAAAAACACGCGAAATCTTGGAGTTAGTTGCATACATTTTTCTAGGATACCTTATTGCGGTTGGAGCAAACAAGGGCTTTGCGATGGCTCTCCACACTGATTATCCGGTTGTTGCGGTCATAACAAGAAGCATGGTTCACGAAAATCCAGAACAAACGTTTGTTGCATGGTTTAATGAAAGAAATTACACGCAAGCACAGTTGAAGAATTTTCCTTTTCCAAATGGAATCCGACAAGGAGATCTGGTTGTTGTAAAGGGCGTTCCCTTTGACAAAATAAAAGTTGGTGACGTCATCGTTTATAAGTTTCCTGGAAAAGAACCAATAATTCATAGGGTTGTTGAAATAAAAAATCAGACCATATACACCAAGGGGGATAACAATATGTATATGGACCAACTTGGCGATGCCATTGCTCCGCCAATTACTGCAAAGGAATTAAAGGGAAAAGCTTTAATTCACATCCCCCTGCTTGGATATGTAAAAATATTTATCCTTGCTCTAATGAGGTAACTAAAAATGGAATTTTGCCCGAAGTGTGGAAAAATGCTCATCCCAAAAGAGGAACATGGGGTTGTTTACTTAGTGTGCCCTGTGTGTGGCTTCAAGAAAAAAGCAGAAGAAAGGGGCTACACCACAACTGAGAAAAGAAAAGAGGAATCTAGTGGTGTTGCAGTAAACGCTGAAAATCCAAATCTCCCTATAACAACAGTTCAATGCCCAAAATGTGGAAATGATAAGGCATACTTCTGGGTGGAGCAAACACGAGCAGCAGATGAGCCGCCAACCAGGTTTTATAAATGTACAAAATGTGGGTATGTTTGGAGAGAATACTCTTAGTACTAAAAATTTATAAACTCTAAAGCAATATTCTTCTTTAACCTAACTGGAGGTGAAAATATGAATTTACAACACTCACAAGTTTGGCAATCATTGTTAGTTGCCGGAGGGATTGTCTTTGCATTTGGAGTTATATGGGGGTCGTTCCTAATGGCACAGAGATTTGCAGAAGCACAAGGCGCAATTGTGTTAATAGTTATTGGCATTTTACTACTAATAATCTCAGAATCTATACTTGTATCTGTCAAAAAGAAAAAATAATCTGATGGAAAGACCAAGAAAAGCGCCTGCTGTCGAAAAAGACATAGCAGACATTAGTGAGACTGATATCCGAGTTAGGGTCATCGGCAAAGTGACCAAAAAAGAGGATAGTAATATGACACTTAATGACTCAACAGGAGAAATTGTGGTCTATGCTGATGTTCCTGTAAATGTTGGGGATACTATCCGCGTTTTTGGAAGACCAACTAAAACAGGTGTGTCTGTTGTTCTAAACGCAGAAATTGTTCAGGATATGAACAAACTAAATATGGCTTTATTTAAAAAATATAGGCAACTATCCAAAAATATGGCCATTAATACTCTTAATTCGAAAGTTATATAAAACCATACACTCATAAATAGAAGGGGGTATATATGAAAAAAGAACAAGCTATAAAAGCGATTCTCTTTAGCATAGTGATACTGGCCGCAATAACTGCAGTTTATGCAGCAAACGATCAACAGGATAAAAATTGTGTTGCAAAGCCCATGACAGGCATTAGTGTTGCATCTATAACCCAAGGAGTATCCTTTATAATGGCCGGTGGGACTGGACCAATTTTAATACTAGTAATCGCTTTTATTGTTGGAATGATTGTGTCTCATGTAATATGGGGCGGATTCTAGGCTAAACTAATAAAATGGAAAAATTTAAGGCCGTTTTAGATAATCCGGATTTGCTACGGGATTCCATAAACACCATATCCAGTTTAATAACTGAGGGTGTTTTTAAAATCACAAAATCTGGGATTGAATTAAAAAGTATGGATCCAGCAAATGTTTCCATGGTGGATCTAAACCTATTAGCGACTGCTTTCAAGGAGTACAATGTTGATTCTGAACTTGAAATTGGCCTAAACATATCTGACCTAACTTCAGTTTTAAAAAGAGCAAAATCTGATGATAACTTGACTTTGGAACTAAAAGATAATCTACTTGACATAAAACTAGATGGAAATACAAAGCGCTTATTTAGCATACCTCTTCTAGATATAAAGCAAGATACAAAAATCCCTAATCTTGAGTTTCCTGCGAATTTAAGATTAAAGACAAGTGTTGTTGAAGATGGAATAAGTGATGCAGAGATAATCAGTGATGCTGTAATTTTTGAAGTTGATGAAAAATCCTTTTCAATGAGGGCCGTAAGTGAGAACAGAAAATCAGAACTTAAACTAGAAAGTGGCGATGATGCTCTTATAGAATTAAATGCGAAACAACACATAAAATCAATGTTCCCAATCGATTATCTTAAAAAAATGATAAAGGGCTCAAAGCTCAGCCCAGAATGCACAATTTACCTCGGGAATGATTACCCAATGAAGCTTGACTTTAAGGTTATTGACAAATTCCAGCTTTCTTTTATACTCGCGCCAAGAATTGAAAACGAGTAATGCCTAAATGGATCTTAAATACCACTTGTTTGAATCATTTTTAGTTGCAATTTTGTTTTATCCAATTTTTGGTTTATCTGTTTGGATAATCTTTGCCGCTGGTTCTCTCGCGGACGTAGACCATTACCTAATCTATATATACCGATTTAGAAACTTAAATTTAAAAAATGCTTATGCCTATTTTAAAAAATTAAACGACGCGCGCGATTTCTATCCGGTGTTTCACATGCTTGAAGTTATTCTAGCAATATTCTTAATTGGCATATTTTATAAGCCGTTCCTTTTGGTTTCAATTGGCTTGTTTTTTCACATCTTGCTTGACATCTATGAAGAAAAAAAGCTAAACAAAACGGACAGAAACTTTTGTTTTTGCAGAAAATTGAGAATATTTAAATAGATGTTCAATATAAAAAAAGCTGGGAGGGTGTTTAAATGACAAAAGTTACACTATCTATAATAAAAGCAGACGTTGGTTCTTATCCGGGGCATGTTGAGGCACCGCCAGAATTAATTGAAGCGTGTGAAAAACGGTTAAGGGGTGCTCTGGAAAATGGGCTAATCAATGATTTTTATATAACCCGCTGTGGTGATGATCTTGAACTTATTATGACTCACTACAATGGCGTTGATTCAAAGGAGATCCACAAACTTGCGTGGGATTCTTTTAATGACGCAGCAAAGATTGCAAAAAAGGCAAAACTTTATGGGGCCGGTCAAGACCTATTGAAAAATGCTTTCTCTGGAAATGTTAGGGGAATGGGGCCTGGAGTTGCAGAAATGGAGTTTGAAGAGAGGCCTGCTGAATCGGTTGTTGTTTTTGCAGCAGACAAGACAGACCCTGCTGCGTTTAGCTTGCCAATTTACAGGATGTTCTCCGACCCATTTTCATCGGCAGGGCTTGTAATTGACAAGAAAATGCACCAAGGATTTACTTTTGAAGTTCACGATATAAAGGACCACAAAAAAATCCTTTTAAACACACCAGAAGAAACCTATGACCTTCTTGCACTAATCGGAAACACTGCTCGTTATCTAATAAAGCGAGTTTACAGAAGGTCTGACAACGAGATTGCTGCGGTTATTTCCACTGAAAAGCTATCAAGGATTGCTGGAAAATATGTTGGAAAAGACGATCCTGTTGCAGTTGTCCGTGGTCAAAGTGGCTTTCCTGCAATTGGGGAGATACTAGAGCCATTTGCATTCCCTCACATAGTTGCTGGATGGATGCGCGGCTCTCATCGTGGACCTTTACTGCCTGTTTCTGAAATGGATGCACGCCCAACAAGATTTGATGGACCTCCGCGAATGATGGCGCTCGGATTTAATATATCTGATGGCGTTTTGATTGGACCAAAGGATCTATTTGATGACATCTCTTTTGACAATGCAAGAAGAAAGGCACTTGACATTGCAGATTACTTGAGGAGACATGGTCCATTTGAACCTCATCGGCTTAGTGAAGAGGAAATGGAATACACCACCTTGCCAGAGGTATTAAAGAAACTAGAAAAAAGGTTCAAGAAAGAATAAAATCTCTGCTAGTAAATTATAAATCCTCCCTAACTTATCTTACTATCCGGGAGAATGTACAAAGAGCAAATTCTGGACTATTACTCCAGAGAGGATGTTCAAAAGGCAATACTAAGATCTGCTGAAGATAGGGAAGTTGTTCCTATCCTAGCTAGTGGTGGATTTGGTGCCAGGCCAAATGCGGTTTTTTATGAGAAAGATGTTGAGCAGTTGGTAAAAGAAGGTGCTATAAGTTTTCATGGATCAGTTGAGAGGTGGAAAAATCCTCTTGCACTAAGAACAGAGATGCGAAAAGATGAGCTTGACGACCTTAGGATTGGCTGGGACCTCGTAATTGATATTGACTGTTATCGCGGAATTGACTATGCAATAAAAGCAGCGCAGATACTTGTAAATGCCCTTGAGCAGTACGGCATAACCAGTTATGGAATAAAGTTTTCTGGAAACAGAGGATTCCATATTGGGGTACCATTTGAGGCGTTCCCTGAAGAAATATACGCGCTTGGGAAACTTGAAAAACTCTTCCCAAGAATGCCAAGGGCATTAATTGACTACCTTCGTGCGTTTACTTACAATGAAATGAAAACTGCATTTAAGGAAAAGCCAGAAAAAGTTTTGACATTGGACAGTGCCTTAATAACAAGTCGCCACCTAATACGCCTTCCTTACTGCCTTCACAGAAAGACCTGGCTTGCCAGCATTCCTATTTCAAAGGACCAGCTTGAAAATTTTGAAAAGGAGCAAGCAAAACCTGAAAATGTTAAGGTTAAGAGGGAATTTCTAAGGAGAAGTGCAAAAAAGAATGAGGCACTTGAACTCTTAAGGTCTGCAATTTTTTGGAGCTCAAAACGGGAAAGCACAAAAAAAGTTGAGTTACAGGATCTAAAACTTCCTGCATCAGCAATAAAGCCTGATTTCTTTCCTCCATGCATAAAAAATATCCTTAACGGGCTGCAAGATGGAAGAAAGCGAAGCATCTTTGTTTTAATTACATACCTGCATCATATCGGTTGGAAACGCCCAGAAATTGAAAAACTGCTTTACTCCTGGAATCAGAAGAACAATCCACCACTTAGGGAAACATTAATCAAAATTACATTGGATAACCAGTACATGCGGCAAGCCCCTCAAATGGCTCCAAATTGTGACAATCTTGGTTATTACAAAGATTTTGGGATTTGTACTCCAGATGAGTTTTGCCAAAAAATAAAAAATCCTGTTACTTACACATTGCTAAAGGTTAAAGGGCTAAAAAAATCACGAAGGCGAAGGAAAAGAGTAATAAAGGGGAAGAAACCAATAGGTGAAAGGAAGAATGGCTGAAGTCATAACCTACGAAACCCTTAGAGAAATCCAGCGTAACGAGCGCCGTAGCGAAAAGCTTTCAGACCTTAGTGACGATTTTTATGAAAGCGTTAATTCTTACCTTAATCGGGACGCACATGATGAAGTTACCCAAACCGAGTTAAGAAATGCTCGTGAAATCATAATGGACATCAAGGAAAGGCGTGAACGAAAAATCCTAAACCAGGCACTTCGCGCAGTTCGGGCAAACGAACAAGCAGACATAAATGAAATGACCTCTGCTGAAAAGAAACTTTTTGACGAAATTGTTAATGTTCTTATAAAATACAAAGAAACTATTGAAAACAATGGAAAAAGCGGGGAAACTAATGGTAAAAGCGCAGAATCTAAAAGTGAGGAATCAGAGGATACATCTGAAAATGACAACACACCTATTAATGAACCTGAAAATGAAAAAGGCAAAGATTATATAAAGGTAAAAATACTTGAAGATGTACCGCAGATAGTTGGTGCTGACCTGGAAGATTATGGTCCATTTAAAGCAGGAGATATTGTTGAATTGCCTGCTGAAAATGCTAAAATCTTTATAGAGTCAGGAAAGGCAGAAGAGGAAAACTAAATGGAAATACCAAAAACCGTGAATATGTTTTGCAAATGGTGTGGGAAGCATACTCCTCACACAGTTGAAACTGTAAAGAAACATCAAAAGCGGGAGCTTTCTCTTGGACAAAGGCGGTTCGAGAGAAAAATGAAAGGGTACGGCTCTTTCCCAAAGCCAATGCCTCAGGGGAAGAAGCCGACTCAAAGACAAGACCTACGATATAGATGCACTGTTTGTGGGAAATTAACAACCAGAAAGAAAACCTATCGCGTTAAAAAGTTTGAGATAAAAGAAAAGCAATAAAATGCGAAGAGAATTAAAAATTTTACTTCTGGCAGCATCACTTTTTTTACTTGCAGGAGGGCTCTTTGGGCCAGTTTATGCAGTATTTGTTGAAGAAATTGGGGGAAACTTGCTTATCGCTGGAAGCGCGTATGGTCTTTTCTCAATTATTACTGGTGTCCTTATTTTTTTAATTAGCAGGTGGGAAGATCATATCAAATATCAGGAAAAGCTAGTTATCGTTGGATACCTTATGAGTTCTCTTGGCTATCTTGGCCTAATTTTTGTTAGGGCGCCAATTCACCTGTTTATTATAGAATCAATATTTGGTATTGGAACTGCAGTGCAAACTCCTGCTTATGACGGGCTTTATTCAAAACACCTGGATCGTGGAAAGTTTGCGTCTGAGTGGGGATTATGGGAATCAATGTACTACATTGTTACTGCAATTGCAGCCACCATTGGTGGATTTTTGGCAAATACCTATGGTTTTAAGGTGCTCTTCCTAATTATGTTCGTCCTATCCATTCTGGGTCTTTTTGTTTCTTTACTCTTGTTAAAAAGTAGTTAATTATTTATGAGTTAAAATAAACACAAGTTTGTCTTTTTTCTTTTTGTCAAGTTTTACGAATCCAAATCTCTCAAATTGGACAGTTGCAGATAGTTGCAAACGGTTGCAAGAGGATTCTGCCAGTCCTTTAACAATTTTTAAACTATCTTTGTTTATCTTTCCCTCCTTAATTAAAATTCCTGGAACTATCAC
>JALTGF010000140.1 GCA_027077325.1 archaeon | reverse complement strand
TTTATGGCATTTCGGGCATCGCATATATCTCTCCTTTCCCAATCTTATACTCGTAAAAGACACCAATGGGATCCAGTTATACTCAAATTCGTGGCCGCATTTAGGGCATTTTAATTTGCTTTTCATAACAAACTCCTAAGGAGTTCTTAATTTCCGATTTCAATCAAAACTTTTGCAAGTTTTTTATATGCTTTTGCCGCCTTGGACCTTGGCTTGTAGCCAACAACTGGCTTTCTCAAGTTATTGCTTTTCAGCACTTTCTTGTCAAATGGTATTTTTGAGAGAATTGGATAATCATTTATCATCCCTTCAATTACTTTTTCCTTTAACTCGTACTTTTTGCCCATAACCTTGTTAAGGACAACTCCTGACACATCAACCCCCAGTTTTTCGGCCATTTTTATTGCCTTTATGGAGTCAATCATCGCAGTGAGCTCTGGATTTGTAATTATCAATGCTTCGTTTGCCGCCTTTGCCGACTGGGAAACTTCTCCCCACAGCCCTGCGCCGCAGTCCATCAAAACGAAGTCATACCTGCTCTCTAATGGAAGCAAAGCATCTCTAAAGTCTGTTAAGAAGTGGTTCTGGTACTCCAGCGCCGAAAGCCCAGCTGGAACTACATGCAGGCCGCTTTCGTGCACATGTATAGCATCAAAAATACTTGCTTGCTTGTAAAGAACCCTGTTCAAAGTCGCTGTGTTTGGCGTTAATCCAAGCTGCAAAGCAACATTTGGCGTTATTAAATTGGTATCAACAACTATTGATTCCTTCCCCAGCTGCCTGAGAGCCAGCCCTAAGTTAAGCATTGTTGTTGTCTTACCAACGCCACCTTTCCCTGAAAGTGCAACAATATATCTTGTAATCTTAATCACCTCAATACTCTTGAGAATTAGAACAATATGCGCAAAGAATTATTTAAAGTTTGTTATAAATTTTTAAAATAAGAAATAGTAACTGTAAAAGTGTAACTTAAATTGACTCAACAGCATCCTTGACATAACTGTCTTTTATTTCTGCGGTTTTTCCTTTCTTTCCAATGATCTTTGACCTAATAGACTTTCTGTTGCCTTTTTCAGTTTTCTTAGTTAGATTTAGCTTTTGCTCGGTGCTCTTTGCAATCTCTCCCATGCTGTTCTTTATTGCTTTAACATGCTCAATATGTTGATTAAATTCATCTTTAATATTATCGAGGTTTAAAAGGACATGTTCTGCATCTCTAGGGCCCCAGTTTCCTGATTCTTCATCTATTGGCTCTTGCATTATATTAAATCTGTCAAGGTCAAGCCCGCTTGCGCCTTCCCAAACAATTGGTCTGCTTTCCGTTTCTTCTGAAAGTTCTTCTGCGGCTTCCCACATCTTTTTGAGGTTGTCTTCGCTAATTTCCTTATTTTCAACTGCTTTTTCTATCTCTTTTGGCTCAACTGGCTTGCTTTCCTCGTCATTGGTCTTTCCGGTTTCTTCTTTCTCTTTTGCTTCTTTAACTGCTTCTCCGCCTTCATCCTCATCTGGCTTTTTGCCTTCGTTATTGTTACCATTTCCAAATGGTCCTTTAGTGCTTCTTGTTTTTCCAATCATCTTCTTCCATCTGTCTGAGTTTTTTACATAGTACCCAGCAATTGCTGCAAGGATCATAATCCCTACTATTGTTGCTGCAATTCCGCCAGGTGTTAATAGCAGGTATCCGCTAACTCCGCTGGCGTTTCCATTTCCTCCACCAAGTATTGACTTCTTTTGTTTTACAGTTATAGTCATGTTCTCGGCTGCGCTATCACTTGAGTCCTTCTCGTTCTCAACAATTATTGTTGCGGTGTAATCCCCATCAGGAAGATCCCCAACTGTTCCATTTACAACAACTACCTTTGATTCTCCTGAGGCAACTTCTACTGATTTTGGCTCTAAGCTTAAGTTTACGCCTTCGGACCTTATATTGTATGTATTTTTTTCGTAGTCAGAGTTTGTAACGGTCATTGTAAGTGTGAATGTCCCGTTTGGCTGCACATTGACTTGAGTTTTTGAGAGGTTTATGCTCACAATTCCTGGTTCAAGGACTCTCAATGTGCTTGCTGGACCTTGGTCTCTCTCATAATCTATCCTTGCATATCCATACACATTGTATGTCCCCTCTTGGTTATTTATTGGAACATCTCCTGTGTTGAAATGAAATATTACATCCTTTGTTTCACCTGAAGGTATGTACACTGATTGAGTGTCTATTACTGTTTTGCTGACATATAATTTAACAGACACATACTGCCCTTCATCTGTCTTGAAGTCAGAAAATGTTACTGGTATGGTTACATCTATTGTCTTTGGTTTGTCAGTCCATACTTTGTCAGTGCTCAGTATGGCATTTCCAACTGAGACATCATATGACCTTACTTTTGCAATTACATTTAGGTCTACTTTGTCTAAGTCGTTGCTGTTTCCTTCAGCAAGTACTGTAATCGGATAACTTCTGCTTGCTGCGCCATCTGGTGCATTTACAACAAGGTCAACATATTTTGTTTTTCCTGGATTAACTGTTATGTTCTTAGTTTCTAGTTCAATCCAGTCCTGGATTTCTCCATCCGTTATTACCTTTAACTTATAGGTATCTGCAAGATTTCCAAGATTCTTTATTTTAACAGCATAACTCCCACTTTTTCCGGCCTCTATGTTTAACTTTTGTGGAATTATTGCTAAATCAACAGCGTAATTCAGCCCGCTTCCGCCATTTCCATAGTTTTTGCCAGCAACAACATTTAGGATTACCCTGTCAACATCC
>JALTGF010000139.1 GCA_027077325.1 archaeon | reverse complement strand
AAATATAAATAGGAAATTAAGGAATGGATTCCCAGTCAAGCTGGGAATGACACAGGGGGTCGAAACCTAAACATAAGTTGAACAAAGGCACAGAGCATTGAGCCTAATGGAAGGGCTGTTGAACAGCTTCCCAATCAAGTTGGGAATGACGAAAGAAGAGGTATGGATTCCCGTTGAAATTTATCCCGTATTTATTACGGGACGGGAATGACAGGAAACAGATCGGGAATGACAGAGAAAAAGAAGAATTAGCAATTGAGAATTGAGAATTGAAAATTGAAAATTTTTTATGGCTATACTTCCACCTCCCCTTGGCTAATAGCTAAAATTCTATTTCTGAATGATAAATCTTTGGCCTTGATTAATAGCCGCCAAACAAATAATTTTTTTTCCTGCGGCGGGTTGCCAGCGATCGGCCCCATTATTTCAACGAAATTTATCGCCCAACGATTAATTAAATTTTCTAACCGTCTTTTTTCTCGGGAGGCAAGTTGATGAGCAGTTAAATTATCCCGATGATAAAATTTCAAATAAGCAATCAAAGCAAATGGCGGATAATTTAATTGCTGGCGACTCTTAATTTCTTTTTGGTAAAATTTTTCAAATTCACCGCTAACTGCCCACTGAATAATTTTGTTCTGCGGCGAATAAGTTTGAATTAGCAATTCTTGCCCTTTGGACAATTTATTTTTAATTTGCTGGATAAAGATAAATAATTCTTCAGCCGCTTGGAAATCCGGCCGCGATAAAAAAGTATCTGCTGAAACAATCGCCGCCAATTTAACTTTTGGCAAGATTAGATCAGCGTAAGAAAGGAATTTTTGGGTTGCCACTAAAAACCTAATTTTATTTTTCTGAAATTGGCGGATAATTTCTGGAATTTCTTTTTCGGGGATATCGCTATCTAACCGGGCAACTTTTTGCCCCGGGAAAAGCCGCCCTAAAATATATTCTATTTTTTGGACGCCGTGGCCAACATTTTTGAGCCGATAACTATGACAAATTGGGCAATTTTTTGGCTTTGATTGGCTCCAGCCACAATGATGGCAAACTAATTTTTCAATTATTTCACCGCTGGGTGATTTTTCAATATGCCGCGTTAAAGGCGCGCCGCAATTAGGACAAACAAAAAGATGGCCGCAGTCTTGACAAACCAAAGCCGTTGAAAATCCCCGCCGCCCTAAAAATAGTAGCACTGGCTGATTTTTTCCAACAGCTTCATTTAGTTTTTCCTCTAATTCGCGGCTAAAAACAGAAAAATTTCCCTGTGATAATTCTTTTTGCAAATCAATTATTTTAATTCGGCAATTTTTCTTGGCGGGGGAAGATACTGAATTTTTGGCAATTTCTAATTTTATCTTTTTTTGTCGGCTTAAATAATAATCCTGGATTGTTGGCGTGGCGGCGGTAAAAATTAATTTTGTTTGAAAAATTTTTTTCAAATAACCAGCGGCGATTTTGGCTGAATAGTGCGGCGACATATCCCAAGAAGAATAATGCGGATTTTCAGCGGAATTAAGAATAATTTTATCCAGTTTAACAAAAGGCAGAAAAATTGCCTGTCGGGTGCCAACGATTGTTTTAACTTGCCCAGATCTAACTTGCGCCCAAACGTCTTTCAGTGCTTTGATTTTTAATTGACTATGGAAAATAACCGCATTTTTTAATTGGCCGCTATTTTCGGCGACAAATTTTTCTAGTTGGTTGATTTGGGGAAAAAGAATCAATTCTTGGCGCGCTTCTGGTTCAATTCGGCATTCAATTCGTGGCTTGTCTTGACGGCCGATTTTTTTTGAGCGGAGAATATTTTTGAATGGCCACATCATCGCCAAAAAAATTCCTGGTGAAATCCAATAATAATTTCCCAAATATTCGGCTAATTTTAATTGCGACGGGGTAAAAACTGGTTGGGGAATTAAAATTTGGCTAATTGGCTGGATTTGGAAACTAACTTGCCGGAGAAACATTTTTTGGGGTTGGTGCCGCCGCCAAACCACGCCGGGAATAACTTTTTTCCGCAAGGGGACTAAAACAATTGAGCCAACTTGAAAATCGCTTTCCAGAGAATAATAAAGCAATGGATCTTTCAAAACCCGACTTGATTTAGTTAAAGGGGTAACTTCCAACAAATAAATTTCCTGCGGATTGACCATTACCAAATATTATCCTGTTCTACCAATTTTGGCAATCGCCAAAAATAAAAAGCCGCACCTTTGTTTGGCGCGGCCTTAATTTTTTTATCTTCTTGGCGGATTACTTACCGCCAGAGGAAATACACAAGCCCTATACTCCCCAGTCCATATAATCCACATAAAATTAGAACTTCTTCTGGTTTTCTTTTTATCCTGGCTTCCACCCTGGGAGGAAGCAAGGTATGTATAAATATGCTTCCTCCGGCGGCGTATCCGACGCAGTATAGGAGGTCGTATGCTATAAATTTTACTGTACCTGTACTATCAAAAGAAGACATCATAGCTACGCTACTCTTGAGGGCGAGAAGAGAAATAAATAATCCTCCTATCCCGATCAATCCCCTCCAAACCCAGGACGGGATTTTTTTCAGAAGTTCAATAATACCCTCAATAATACCCCTCCAAAGCCAAAAACCGTAAAATTCTTTCATTTTTAAATCCTCCTTATATTTTTCTTTTTTCCAATGAACCATTCTTTATCTAAATTAAAACAGAAAATAATCAATTTGTCAAGGAGGAGACTCACTCGTCTCCGCTTTCTGTCATTCCTGACCATTCTTTTGTCGTTCCCGA
>JALTGF010000138.1 GCA_027077325.1 archaeon | reverse complement strand
ACTTGAAAAAAGCAATAATTGAAGAGTATGTTGTTGGCGCGCAAGTGAACTTTAATTTCTTTTATAGCCCATTAACCAATGAGCTTGAACTAATGGGAACTGACACAAGAAGGCAAACAAACCTTGACGGTTTAATAAGATTGCCAGCGCCTGAGCAACAGCAGGTCTTAAAGTACATGGATGCAAAGTATATAGAGACAGGGCATATTGCAGTTACAACTAAGGAGTCCTTACTTGAGAAGGCATACGATGCCGGCGAGCGATTTGTTGAAGCCCTAAAGAAAGAGCACCCGCCTGGGATTATCGGGCCATTTGCATTGCAGGGAGCAATTACTGCAGGGCCTCCCAAAGAAGAATTTGTTGTTTTTGATGTTTCATTTAGAATTCCCGGAAGCCCTGGCACAAGATTTACTCCTTATTCTGGCTATTTGTATGGGGATTCCATAAGCTATGGCGAGAGAATTGCAATGGAGATACGAAAAGCGTTGGATAAAGGGCGACTGAGTGAAATAGTTACCTAAGAAAACCTTTAAAAACTAGAAGTCCATTATACTTCTAATGGGAGCAAAATACACTATTGGGACAATTGCAAGTCATAGTGCGCTTCAAATTTTAAAGGGCGCAAAGGAAGAGGGATTTAATTCTCTGCTTATTGCAACACCTGAGCGCGAGAAGTTTTACAGGCGATTCAAGCTTGCTGATGATTACCTTGTTGTTGATAACTGGAAAGATGTTCTAAGCGAGAAAGTTCAAGATGAGTTAAATCAGAAAAACACGATTATCATTCCACATGGTTCTTTTGTTGAGTATGTCGGCGCCAAGGAACTCTTGGATTTTGATGTCCCAATGTTTGGAAATAAGGCCGTTCTTGAGTGGGAATCTGATCGAAGAAAGGAGCGAGAGTGGTTTGTTAAGGCAGGGGTTGGCACTCCTGAAAATTTCAATGATCCCTCCGAGATTGACCGGCTAACGCTTGTAAAGTATTTTGGTGCAAAAGGTGGGAAAGGCTATGCCCTTGTTGAAAATGAGGAGGACTTTTATAGGCAGTTTAAGGAGTTTGACCCCGAAAAGATGCAGATGCAAGAATATATTCTTGGAACAAGGTCCTACCCGCATTTCTTTTACAGTCCACTTGATAAGGAAAATGAACTAGTTGGAATTGATTTAAGGTATGAGTCAAACGCAGACGGCCTCCCAAGAATACCAACGCCTCATTATATGCCTCCCACTTATGTAGTTACTGGAAACATCCCAATCGTTTTGCGCGAATCATTGCTTCCAAGAGTTTTTGATATGGCTGACTCGATAATCAAAACCTCCAAAAAATTGTTTAATCCGGGACTAATTGGCCCTTACTCGCTTGAGATGGTAATTACTGATGAGTTAAAGTTTTATGTGTTTGAAATAAGTGCGCGAATTGTTGGAGGAACTAATGCCTGGATTCCGGGATCTCCCTATACCTATCTAAAGTATGGGGAAAATATAAGCATGGGCAGGAGGATTGCAATGGAAATAAAACGCGCAGTTAATGAAAATAAGTTGGATGAGGTAATTATCTAATGGAAGCAATAACTGAGTTTAACCTTCCTTTAAAAAAGTTTAAGTCCGGGAAAGTCCGTGAGATGTATGATCTTGGTGATTCCTTTCTAATGGTTGCTACTGACCGAATTAGCGCTTTTGATCACGTGCTTCCAAACGGCATCCCTTATAAAGGAATTGTTTTAAATAAGGTCTCTTTATTCTGGTTTGATTTTGTTAAAGACATTATTGACAATCATATTTTAATATCAAATTTTGAAGATTTCCCAGAAAACTTAAAGGACTTTAAAGAGCTTAAAGACCGCTCAGTAATTGTAAAAAAAGTTGAGCCAATTAAAATTGAGTGTGTTGTCCGTGGGTATCTTTCCGGCTCCGGATGGCGCGAATATAAAGAAAAAGGGGAAGTTTGCGGAATTAAACTTCCACAAGGACTTGTAGAAAGTTCAAAACTACCTGAGCCAATTTTCACGCCTTCAACTAAGGAAGAAAAAGGGCATGACATAAACATAGCCTTTGAAAAAATGGTTGACCTGGTTGGAGAGGAAACTGCTTCTTTCATAAAGGAAAAAAGTTTAGAAATTTACAAGAAAGCTACAGGCTATGCTCTTAGCAAAGGGATAATTATTGCTGACACAAAATTTGAATTTGGAAAAATTGGTGATAAAATAATCTTAATTGACGAAGTGCTTACTCCTGATTCCAGTCGGTTCTGGCCAGCTGATTTGTACAAGCCGGGCGGCCCACAGCCAAGCTTTGACAAGCAGTATGTCCGTGACTATCTGACTTCAATCAATTGGAACAAAGAGCCACCAGTTCCAAAACTGCCCGAAGAAATTATCAAAGAGACAAGCAAAAAGTATGTTGAGGCCTATGAAAAACTAACCGGGAAAAAATTGATTGATTAAAATGAATAAAAAGTTTGTCTTAATTGGTTTGCTTTTTCTACTAGCAATTTCTAGTGGTTGTATCCAACTCAATAATCAAATTAAAAGTCCTGTAAAAGTAATTGTAATTAAATATTACTATGTGGAGAATTCTTCTGGGATAATTGATATGTATGGGCAAGGGCACGATTACACTTTGTTTGTGCCTGTTTCTGATTCTTATCAAACAATTAATGATCTCAATCCTATAAATATAACTGTGGACAAATACGGAAACAGAAAAACAACTGTAAATGGGCCGTATAACTTCTCTTTTAGTTTTAAAATTGGATCCACAAGAAATGA
>JALTGF010000137.1 GCA_027077325.1 archaeon | reverse complement strand
TTCGTTAACCACTTAGTCATCTGCGAACTGGTTTGGGTATTGAAAAAATGCTACAAATTATCCAAACCAAAAACCGTCAATGTCATTGAACATATCCTCCAAATTTCACAATTCAGCATTGAGAATGTCCAAGTAATATGGCAAGCCTTAACAGATTACAAAAGAGGGTCAGCAGATTTTGCAGACTATGTAGTTGGACGAACTAATATCTTTAACAATTGCGACGAAACAATAATTTTTGACAAAAAAGCTAGTAAATCAAAGGGGTTCTCGTTATTATCTACGAACACAAACTAAAAACCAATACGAACACACCCTACTCCCAAGAAAAATTGCACATGAAACGTGTTCAACAAGTCAATCCACTTGACCCACGAGCACGTCCGATTTATTGGGGTTATTCAAACACTTAGCCACGCATAGAGTTGGTTGCTAAACTGCGTGGTGGGCAAGTGATTTCGGGCGTTCGGTGGCGATAACAATAACGACCGTTGAGCTAAGTTGAATTGACTAGAACTATTTTGAAGATATTGATCGGCCTTCAAGCAAGAAAAGGCAGGAGGGCAGTTCTGCCTTTTCATTAGACAAACACATGGCTGTTTATCTATTTATCCTTTGTGAAAAATATGTTGTGCTCCACAATTAAACGGTGATTATGGTTAATTTGAAGCCTTATTAAAGCATTAAAAGCAAATAATATAAAAAAGAGTTGATTTTTGCGAGATAGCTGGTATGAAAATGTTGATTAAACAAATAAGCTTATGACCTTATCGGTTAATAAAATGCCCACTTCCTGTTTTATACAGTCAAATTATTTCTCACAAGAAATCCACCTTGTCCGTTTTTTATTAATTTTTTACTTGTTTTCTGGAAACGCACTCTTTTCTCAGCAGAGCGAACATCTTGTTGTTGTGACACAAACGGTGCGAGGAAAACAATGCGGGCAATTTGATGTATTACTAGGTAGTTGGTTCCTTTGTTGCTTGTTTGCATTAATGAAACGAACCGATTCCGTCGATACATAAAATATAAAATAAAATCATCTGTCCACGAGGGGAGAGCCAAAATGGCAATGTCTAAGAGTCAAATAGAGTACTTACTCCAATTAACTGACGAAAAAATAATAGAACTACAGGTTGAACGAAAAAAAGCCATTACTGAAATCGAGGATGAAATTGAAAAAATTGCGGCAAAGACTAGCAAAAAGGCACAAATTCTTCAGAAGAAAGATCAAATTATTGCACGCCAGAAAAAAGTATTCGCTGACGCACTAAATCGCTTACAAGAGACCAGAAAAAAACTTCGTCATTCACTGGCGTACTCCTTTTAAATCTCTCTTCAAAAAAGACCACCACCTTAAAAAATTTTGATAGATACCAATAATATATTTTTGATTGCGGCTGTTAGTTTTGTGGTAGGGTATTTTGGGGCATGGATAAATTTTTTCACCGAATATAGAAAGACCTGCCCGCTTACATTAGCAGCATGTTGCGGGCAATTTTTTGATATTTTCATGTTTTGTTTTTGTGGCGGGTTTGTCGCCGTTGTTAACTGTTGGCCTCCAGCAGACACCAAAATTTCAATATCCTTTCTCCTTATCAAGGCACTGGGGAGTGGATTCGCTTTTTTATCAATTCTTGAGCAGTTCAGGAAGGAATCGATAGGAAAAGTTATAATTAAAAAAGGCGAAAATGAAATTGGCCAGAGTGCCAAAGCAGCAATCGAAGAGGCCAAAGCCCTTAAAAATGAGGATCTTAAACATCTGTTAAAAATTGCAAGTGACTTGGTAAACGATAAGGAAAACCCCGTACCAGAAAAAAATGATGCTATTTGATATTCGAGGAATATTATGAACCAAACGCCACCTTTCGACATTGAAGATTTGACTGAGGAATTTCTTTATTATTTAACAAAAATCCATGCTGAATGGGTACACAAAGAAACACATGGTCGAAATGGAAATGATTCAAATTGGTACGAAGGTAAAAGGGTAGCCACTGTCACTGTAATTGAGCGGTACTTACAGCAGTGTAAAGAGAAAAGCAAATGTCTTAAAGTGCCTGATTGTTTCTGCTCATACCTTAAAGAGATAACCGTCCAGGATCTAAAAGAATATAAAGCATATTTTAGCTGGGTAAAAAAAGGGAAACAGAAAGATAATCCTCATCATATTAAACAAGCAGAATATCTTAATGCATGCAATAACCTTATGGCTTTTTGTACAAGTTTACCCTTGAGAAAAAATAAGTGCGGATACAATGAGTTGTTATCCATCATTGATCGAAGAGTTGGTGCGGATAGAAGAGGTAATGGCAGCGGAAAAATAAAAAAATCAACCGAGCGCCGTAAGGTAAACCGTAGAATTAATGACCATAGAGGATCTGTAGCAACAATCTTATCAGACTAAGTGCTTAATTAAAAAAAAACATATCGCCCCTTACTTCCCTACTACCACACAACCCCGGCTGTCCGTCCAGAATGTATCCTAGCAACTTAGGTTCCCAAAAAAGTTCTAAGGAGTTCTGGGGACAGTTTACTTAATTGCTAAATCACAAAAATGAAAACGGCAAAAAGACACCGAACAAATCAATTCACTTGACCCACGAGAACGTCCGTTTTTTCTGAGTTTATTCAAACACTTAGCCACGCATAAAGTTGGTTGCTAAACTGGGTAGTGGGCAAGTGATTTCGGGCGTTATCTTCAAAAAATAAACACAATTACAGGAACATATTGCTCACCACCCTCAATGATCACCAGCGGTCAATTCAAAAAAATACTAAACATATTCAGACCATATATT
>JALTGF010000136.1 GCA_027077325.1 archaeon | reverse complement strand
AAAATCCATATCTTTCAACAATGCTTAATTTGAGCACAGTTTCTCCTTTAATGCGCGCGATGAACCACCCATACTTTGTTTTCAAGAAAAGGATAAGCCATACTGCGGACTCACAGGACCAAAGGCATCGGATGGTTCCTGCCTCACGTCCAGTTTTAATTTTCCACGACTCTAAAAAGCCAGATTACATAACACCAGCAATAATTGAAAAAAACCCAGAAATAAAAAAGATTTATGATTCTTATATGAAGGAAGTTTGGGAAACAAAAAACAAACTTGTTGAGAACGGCGCGCCTGTGGAGTTTGCACAATACATCCTTCCAAATGCCCTTGCAGTTCGCATGATAGAATCTGGAAACTTCTTAAACCTTTGGCATAAGTGGAGGCTGCGCGCGTGCTTAAATGCCCAGCGCGAAATTTGGGGATGCACCCTTGAGGAAATTGAGCAAGTTGGAAAAATATTTCCAAATTTAACAAAATATATTGGCCCTGAATGCAAAATTAGATACCTTGCAGGAGAAAAACCATTTTGCTTGGAAGGGCCAAGGTGGTGTGGTCGCCCGGTCTGGATTTGGAAAGAAATGGGGGAGGGGGACAGAATCATTTAGAGATCGCGACAAGTTATGAAATAATAATCTGCACAAAATATTTAATCAAAGTAAGCTACTTTTTTAATCATGACAGATACCCCCAATGGTTTTTGGCGTGTTCGAAAAAATAGAATTAATGCAATTAAAAGTCTAGTTGAAAAACTTGGAAAGCCAACTAGAAAAATAACTTTTAGAGACTTTAAAGAAAACGGACTTGGTGGACTTTTAAAAGAATATTATTACGGATCACCTTACAAAGCTCTGATTGATGCAGGTTTTGATATAAAACCATGGGAGATGACGAGAGTTCCACAAAAATATTGGAAAAATAGAGAAAACAGAATAAATGCTATTAAATGGCTTGTTGAAAAACTAGAGAAGAATCCTGCTCAAATAACTATCGAGGATTTTGAAAAGAGTGGATTTAGTGGACTTTTGTATTATTATGGTGGTTCCCCCTATAGAGCTTTAAAAGATGCTGGATTTGAGATAACATGGCAAGATATTATACACACACCAAAAGGTTATTGGAAAGATAGAGAAAACAGAATAAATGCTATTAAATGGCTTGTTGAAAAACTAGAGAAGAATCCTGCTCAAATAACAAGTAATGATTTTAGAGAGAATGGGCTTGGCCAAGTTTTATTTTATTATGGCAGTTCCCCATATAAGGCTTTGACTGATGCAGGTTTTGAAATAGATTTAAGAGAAATGACAAGAGTTTCACAGGGCTATTGGAAAACTCGAGAGAATAGAATTGAAGCTATTAAATGGCTTGTTGAAAAACTTGGAAAACCTCTAGCAAAGATAACTAAGGAAGACTTTATAGAGAACGGTCTATCGACGCTTATAAACCATTATTATCGCGGTAGTGTTTACAAAGCCATAAGTGATGCAGGATTTGAAATAGGCCCAGAAGAAAGGTCCACAGTCCCAAGAAACTATTGGAAAAAAGAGGAAAATAGAGTTAAAGCACTTGAATATATTTCCAATAAACTGAATAAACCAATTAACCAAATAACCCTCCAGGATTTGAAGGTTTGTGGGTATTTAAGTATACTAAAAATCAAACCTTCTATAAAAGCATTAAAAAAGGAAGCACAAGAATATATGTTCTGTACAAATTGTCATAGCTTGCTTGTAGGTAGAGGCAAGAGAAGGTGCCCAAAATGCGGGCGTGTTAGGTGGATTGAATAAATGTTATAAATTCCATTTGCTTATGTTCTAGTATGAACCTTCAAACCCGTGCAAATAAAATTGTTGAACTTTTAGAAAAGCACTATCCTGCAAAGATCGCACTTAACTTTAAGAATCCTTTACAACTCTTAGTTGCAACGATCCTCTCGGCTCAGTGCACTGATGCGCGTGTGAACATGGTTACGAAAGAGTTGTTTAAGAAATACAAGACTGCGCACGATTTTGCAAATGCGGACTTGAAAACTTTTGAACAAGAAATTAGATCAACTGGATTTTACAGAAACAAGGCAAAAAACATAATTGCTGCGGCAAAAAAAATTGTGGATGATTACAATGGAAAAGTTCCAAACACAATGGAAGAACTTTTAACGCTTCCAGGAGTTGCACGAAAAACTGCAAATGTTGTTTTAACAGGGGCATTTGGGAAAATTGAGGGTATTGTTGTTGATACACATGTGAGGAGACTTTCCCAGCGGCTTGGACTAACAAAAAACAATGACCCTAAAAAAATTGAACAGGATTTGATGAAGATAATCCCAAAAGAAAGATGGGGAACATTTTCATTACAATTAATTTATCATGGCAGACAAGTTTGTAAAGCCAAAAAACCTTTATGTTACGAATGCTTTTTAAAAGATTACTGCCCATATACACCAAAAACAAAAAAACCGGAGGTTAAAAATGAAAATAAGAATTGAGCTGAATAGAGAGAATTGCATTAGCTGTCAAGCGTGCGCATTTTCTGACCCAGAAGATTTTGAAATGAGCGCAGAAGACGGAAAGTCTACACTAAAAGAAGGAACAGAAAACAATGGAACAATGACAAAGGAAATTGAAGCAAATGACGACAGAAAAGAAAAAGCAGTCACCGCCGCAAAGGGATGCCCAGTTAGCATTATCAAAGTTTACAATGCAGAGAATAATGAGCAAATCGCCCCGTGAGGTATGAGCAAATTAGAGGAATATCAAAAAAAGAGGAAATTTGATAAAACACCAGAGCCATCCGGCTCTGAAAAACCAAAGAATAACAAGAAAGGTTTGATATATGTAATACAAGAGCATCATGCATCTCATTTGCACTGGGATCTCCGGCTTGAGGAGGATGGAGTTTTAAAAAGTTGGGCAATTCCAAAAGAGCCAAGCACAGACCCAAAAGTGAAAAGGCTAGCAGTTCAAACTGAGGATCACCCAATTGAATATGCTACTTTTGAAGGGACAATCCCTGAAGGCCACTATGGTGCGGGAACGGTTAAGATTTGGGATTCTGGGACATACGAGCTAATTGAAAAAAACGAGAACAAATATGTGGTTAACATCCATGGAAAAAAACTAAAAGGCATATACTACTTAATTTATTTTAAGCCAAGATGGGGCGTTCAGAAAACCTTGACCGGAAAAGAAGAAAAGAAAAATTGGTTATTCTTTAAGAAAAAAGAGAAGCAATGAAAAAATACAAAGTAATTGTTGAAAAAAATGAAAAGATAAGCAGCGACTTGTACTTATTAAGGCTAAAATTTAGAGAGGGGACAAAGTTTAATTTTAAAGCAGGCCAATACATAATGGTTGATTTATTTGAAGGTGGAGATCTTGTTTCAACTAGGGCATATTCGATTGCATCTTCCCCATATGACACTAGAGGGGTAGATTTGTGCATTAAGAGAATTCCAGGAGGAAAAGTTTCAAATTACTTATGCGACTTAAAAGTTGGGGATGCTGTTAAAATTCGCGGACCGCTTGGAGCGTTTACTTTAAGCGAACCTCAAGTGGATAGCCCAGTTTTTATTGGTGCAGGCACAGGAATTGCACCACTAAGGGGGATGATATTGAAGTTAGTCCATGATAATTTTGACAAAGAGATGTGGCTATTCTTTGGGGAAAGAACACAAAAAGATTTAATTTATAGAGACGAGTTTGAAAAAATTCAAAAAGAGAATAAAAATTTCCACTTTATTCCAGTAATTAGCAGAGAAAAATGGTGTGGGGAGATGGGGCATGTACAAGATGTAATTCCAAAATACATAAAAGACGGAAAAGGCAGGGAGGCATACATTTGCGGGATGATAAAGATGGTTGAAGAGGTAAATGACCTTTTATTGAGTATAGGGTTTTCTGAAAAGAAGATACACCACGAAAAATACTGAACTAGTTGAAACATATTTAAATTAAGATAACCTAACAAATTTGGAGGGTGGACGATGAAACTCGATTTAATTAAAGATAAACTTGTGTTTGACAGCATGGGTGAAAAGATTGGTAGAGTGCTGGACATTGACTTTAAAGAGGATGGGACTTACTCATTAGTTGTAAAAGGAGAACTCGATGACTTGCAAAGAGCAAAAGAACTTGAAAAATTTGGGGTTGTTGGGGAAACTGACACATTTGAAGTTCCAATGAGCATTGTTCAAGCGATTACAGACACAATTATTTTAAAGAAGGAATTAAGCCAGATTGGCCATGATATAAAGGTAATCAAAAGGGCTTAAGTAATTGAACATTGAGCATAGAATAAAAATTAATACACCCAAACAAATTGCTAGGTAGTGTTACAAAAAATGAAAAAGAGAACTAGAAAACCAAAAAAGACAAGAACAACTCGCAAGGTATGGTCGGCAGAAACAAGAGTAATATGCGGGATTTTCATAATAATTGCCACATTGGCAATAATAGGCACACTTATTTATGTAGGTCATATAATGAACAGGGTTGTAAAGCAGAATCCAGAGGTGTTTGATGTACGCGGAACGCCAATTAATTCTAGTTGCAATGTAAGTGCAGATTGTGTGTGTGAAGAAAATGCAACAAGCATTTGGTGTGACCCTGCGTTCTTTGTATGGAAATGCGAAGGCGGGAGTTGCGTGCCAGTACAATCAAGAGAAGCTTATTTTGAAGAACATTCAAAAGAAAAATAATATATAAACAGGCAACATATTACATAAGCAGGAGGTAAAAATGAACAAAAAATTGTTGATAAGTACAACGGTTTTTATGACATTGCTATTGGTTGCAGTTGTTTACGCGCAAAGTGAGGCAATTTTAGTTTCAGATAACCCTGCAGACCACTCAGCGGCGGAGATACTTGCAAATAAGATAAATGCAAGTGTAGTAATGACAACATGGGGAACATTCAACAGCACAGCACTTTCAGAGATACAGAATCTAGGAGTTTCCAAGGTAGTTATAATTGGGGGGACTGTTGCAATTCCTGAAAATGCAGAAACCCAACTTGAAGCTCTGGGGATTGAAGTGAAGAGGCTTGCTGGCAAGGACAGGTATGAAACTGCATCTTTAATTGCATCATTTGGATGGCCAAATGGGACAACAAACGCAGTTATTGTACAGGGCCACGACGCAGAAGGGATTAGGATTGCTATGCAAAAAGCAAAGGCAGAAGGAATGCCAATACTGTATGTAACACCAAATAGAGTTCCAGAAAGGGTAAAAGAGCAGATAAATGCATTAAGGATAAAGCAAATAGAAAGCATTCAAGCGCCAGATTTAAACAAAACAAAAATTGAAGGAGAACTAAAGTCAGAAGGTATTGCAAAGATAAACTTCACAAAAAGAAACATGACTGAAGCATCAGAAAAGGCCATTGAGAGGGCAGAAACATTAACCCAAAAAGCAAATGAAAGTCTGGGGAATCTAACCGCAAACGGAAAATCAGTTGCAGCATATAAATTGTATGAAATTTCAATTAGGCATTTAAATGCTGCTAAAGAAGCATATGCAAATAGAACTTACGGGAGAGCATTTGGGCAGGCAATTTCATCAGCAGAACTTGCAAGAGCATCCATCAGAATTTCAGAGAACATTGTAGTTGGAGACCTAAAGGTAGAGGTTCAGAAAGCCAAAATGAACATAAGCAAAGAAGGGATTGTGAAAATCAGAAATCACTTCAAAAAACAGAGAATTAAAGTGATAAGATTTAATGGAACAGTAAAAATCAACAAGAGTGAAGGAACTGTTTCAATAAATCAATCTATGAAAGTTGGAAATACAACAATAAACAAAACAGTGAAGATAACAAACAGCAGCATTGAGATTAACAAGAGTATGAGTGGCCAAAATATGAGCAGTGAAATTAACAAGACAATAAACAAAAGTTGGTCTTCACCCTGGCATTAAAAAATCGTTGGTTGATGAACAAAATTGAAAGAATAAAAAAGATTGTTGAGGGAGAGCTTTCTTGTTCAGCCCATGACATGGAGCATGTGCTCCGTGTCTATTCCCTTTCTTTAAAGCTTGCTGAAAACGAAGACATTGATTTAGATGTTTTAAAAGCAGCTGCACTTTTGCACGATATTGCCCGCGTTAAAGAGGACCAAGATAATAGTGGAAAAATTGACCATGCAATTCTTGGTGCAGAGATGGCAGAAAAAATTTTAAGGGAACTAAATTATGACCAGAATAAAATTGAAGCAATAAAGCATTGCATAAGGGCACACAGATTTAGGGGCAGCGAAAAGCCAAAAACTTTAGAGGCAAAAATTTTGTTTGACGCCGACAAGTTAGATGCAATTGGAGCAATTGGAATCGCGCGGTGCTTTATGCTTGCGGGAAAATACGGGGAGCGTATTTATTCTAAAAAAAGTGTTGAAGAATATGCCAAGGAGAATTTAGTTGGCGGAAAACTTGATGGGAGAATTATAGACATTACTAAGCACGCCCCAAATTTAGAGTTCGAGATAAAACTTAAGAGAATTCCAGAGAAGCTTTACACTGAAAAAGCAAAGCAAATCGCAAATGAACGCGTGAAGTTTATGGAAGAGTTTTTTGAAAGGTTAGAAAAAGAACTATTTTCGGAGTGATTTAATCTCTGAACTTTTTATAACCCCTTTTTCAGTTATGTATCCAGTTATGTATTTTGCAGGAGTCACATCGAAAGCAGGATTTTTTGCAGGAGAATTTGGATTTGCAATTTCAACTGGACCACGCGCGCTGAATATCATTTTAACTTCATCTTGACTTCTTTCCTCAATTGGAATTTTATCTCCGGTTGGGCATTCAAAGTCAAAAGTAGTTATTGGAGCCGCAACAAAAAAAGGAATGCCATTTTCCTTTGCAAGAACTGCTTTTTCATAGGTTCCAATCTTGTTTGCAACATCCCCGTTTGCAGCGATCCTATCTGCACCAACAATACAGAGATTTATTTCGCCATTTTTCATATAATAACCAGCAGCATTGTCAGCAATTACTGCGTGCTCAATCCCTTCCTGCGCAAGTTCCCATGCCGTCAATCTTGCTCCTTGCAATCTTGGCCTGGTTTCATCAACAAAAACAAAAATTTTCTTCCCCGCTTGATGCGCCGCGCGAATTGGTGCTAGAGCAGTACCATAATCAACAGTTGCCAAAGCCCCAGCGTTGCAGTGAGTCAGTATCTTATCACCACTTGCGATTAGTTCGTTTCCATAAATGCCAATTTTTCTGCAAACCTCTAAATATTCATTGGCAATTGCCTCTGCTTCTTGAACTGCTTTTTCCTTGCATTCTTCAACAGAAGTGCAATCTTTTAGAGAAGAGATAACCCGGTCAACCGCATGCATTAGATCAACAGCAGTTGGCCTTGCTTTTTTAATAAATTCCCCAGCCTTGTTCATATGCTCAAAAAATTCCTCGAGAGAGTCACCTGAAAATTCCAAAGCTGCCTGTGCGGTTGCATAGCCGGCAGTTGCACCAATTGCCGGGGCGCCACGCACAACCATATCGGAAATCGCCTTGGCAGTTTCCCTGTAAAATCGTGACTGGAAAATTTCAAACTTAAATGGAAGCGCTGGCTGATTCAACAGATACACTACTCGCCCTTTAAACCAGACCGTCTTGTAATGTTTATTGTGTATTCTCATGAGAGTCTTTTAAATTTTTTAAGTTAATAATGTTTACTTTTCCAAATACTTTTTATAATTTGAGAGATACTTAGTTAAATATGAAAGAGAAAGAGATTAAAGAGGAACTTAAACGGCTCGGAATTGAACCAGACAAAGAAAACATTTTAGTTTTAAAGGCAATTTACGAGCGACCAAAAAATTTTTGGACTGTGGATAGGTTTAGAAGAGCACTAATTATTGCCACAGCAGATATTGGAGTAAATTCCTCCGAAGCAATTAGAAAAAAACTAAACGGGAAATACCGAGTAGTGTATAAAGTGTTTGAAAGATTTAATGAAGAATTTTTTGGAAAAAAACTCAAATGGAGAGAAGCATTAGAATATCTAGGGGTTGAGATTAAAAGAGAAAGAGAGGATTGGAGCGAGGGCAGAGAAAAATTGCTTAGAAGGATAAGAGAGAGAAACATTAGGAGTTATAGCGATTTAAAGAAGAAGGACCCAGCAGCATTTGCATGGTATCATCGCTACATTGAACCATCCGGAGTTTCTGTGGATGAGCTTGTAATTGAAGCAGGATTGATCCCAAAGTCCCCAGAAGAGAAGGGCAATGCAAAAAGGAGTGAAGTGAAAAGCAGATCTAGGAAAAGACCAGGTAGACCTATAAAGAGCAAGAGAAGAAAAGAAAAAGATCAAAACAGGGAAAGAAAATTATATGAAAAACTTGAAAAAGAAGCAGTTCCAGT
>JALTGF010000135.1 GCA_027077325.1 archaeon | reverse complement strand
GAAGATTCTTGTAAAACGATTTTGATAGTGTGCCTAGTCCGCTATTATCAGCTCTGACAACTA
The DNA here is from genome assembly GCA_027077325.1 of archaeon. Lineage (GTDB taxonomy): Archaea > Undinarchaeota > Undinarchaeia > Undinarchaeales > JALTGF01 > JALTGF01. Next base: position 8,347 of record JALTGF010000135.1, on the reverse strand, counting down.
ACCCTATTTTTGGTGTTTTTTCCATATTTTTTCAAAGATATAATACTGTGAAAATTTAACGACCTCTAATGCTATCGCTATTTTCCCTGCTCCATCAATACTACCCGTGAGTAAATAGAGAAAGCAAAATGCGACAATGATTGAATAAACCCTATAAAGAAAGGTCTTTTTAAATAAGTTACACTTTTTCGTAGCCATAATTCTTTGCTTCTGGATAAACAACCTTATTGAAATAATCTTTCTGTTCTTTTGTCCATTCGGTGTATGGAGGAAATCTATGTATTTTCTGGTGTAGTGGTTCTCCCCTTAATTGTTCTAATTTAATCAGCGGACAACCAAGCTTTCTCAATCTTTCATTGACAATTCTCCAATACCAACAAGTCTTTTGAAATGAATTAAGCTCTTCCCATTTTTCACCATCTGGCGTTTCGTCAACCAATTTAACATTGTGATAATCTGCCTGGTCAACATATAACCCATTGGACAAAAGCGAACGAATAACCTTTCTTGGGTCTCTAACCAATTGAAATACATTTGCGTTCGGGAATTGTTTTAGTATCTCCTCAACAAATGGAATAAGAAATGAATTGCTTTCCATCTCTATTCCCAAAATGTTCTTTTTAACCCATTCTTTGGCAAACTCCTTGTCTCTCCAAGCCCTAATAACAGCAGAATAATCTCTGACATTTATTCCTTCTCTTGGGGGCTCGTGTGGAATATGAAACAACGCTGATACAAACAATGTTCCCGAATGTCCACAACCTGTTATTATCATCATATCTTTGATAACAATTCTTTAACTCGGTCGGAATATTTAAACCGCTGGATACATAATTTGTGACCTTCGGTTCTTATCTTTTCTCTTTCCTTGTTGTGTTTCAAATAATACTTAATCTTTTCAATCATCTCTGGATACGTCTTGTAGCCAACATAATGTTTGCCTTCAATCCAGCCCTCTTCTTTTAATCCTTCCAAGCGTGGGTGGATTACAAACCCACCATTGCCGACCATTTGATATATTCTTGATGACCAATAAAATTCATTTGTCGGATAAAGCGGAGACAGCGTTATTTTTGTTGAAGCCATACAATCTTTCAGGTTTCTACCAAAAACATTGTTAAAAACCTCAAACTTATCGCCAAATTCTCTTTTAAGGTCTGCCACCCAATCACTTCTTACGCCATATATTTTACCAAGAAATGTAATATCTTTGGCATAAACGGGATTAAATTTCCCTTCATAATCAAGCGTCTCGTCTCCAATACCCTGATGAAGCACCGATAGATTCTTGTAATTATGTCTTCGAACAAATGTTCCATCGGTAACAAACCCATGGTCAACATAGCCCAAAACCAAATCCATCCAATCACTCCGTAGTATTCTCCGCCCATCTGATAGTTGCTCAACCGTCTTATCGGAAATCTTGTCAAACCACCAGAATACCTTTGGAATTGTTACATATGTCAGAAACTCAACTAATTGCTCTGGTGTCATTTTATGTCTCCATCCGCCCTTGTGAAAGAAAAACAAATCAGCATTCTCGTAATAAATCTCTTCTAATATCCTGTTTCTTTCATCGTGAAACTTTGTTTCGTCTATTGGAATAACAGTATGTCCAAGACTTTCAAAAGCATTCTTTATGTGCTTCTCCGTTGTATCGGAGAATGGATTGTTAAACTGCCCAAGATATATTATCTTCATAGTTTTTTAATATACATTACACCTGGTTCCGACCTATAAAAACCATCAATATCACAGACCCTCTCAAAGCCAATCGCCTCATAAAATCCCTGTGCCTGCCTATTACTATGCCTTGTAAACAGGTAAACACAAGCCTTCCCTCCCGAATCATTTACAACTTTTTCTACCATATCTTTCCCAACACCCTCACCTCTGAATTTCGGCTGAACAAAAATATCTGTAATCTCAACATTCTCGTCGGTTATCCTGTATCCACAATATCCTTTTGGTGATTCTATTCTCTTTTTTATTTCTTTCATGTTACGCTACCCAGCTGTCCTACCTGCTTGAATCTCTCGGACAGCCGCAAGTTCAAGCAGGTTGGCTAACGCAAGGATTAGTTATTAGATATAATCCTGATTCCAGCGTCACTTCTTAATCTTGTGGTGCCATATGCTAAATCAAGAATTATCTTTTTCCTTAGTGCCTCACTTGATTTTTCAGAGAGCCTCAATGGAAGCTGTGTGGCATAAGCAACTAAGTCTGGGTGATAAAGTCCATTTCTGTGTCCGCCCTCAGTCCCAGCAGCTCCAGCAGGAACTTGTGGGGTGACGAAAACAGGAAGACCATAGACACTCGCTAATTTTGTTAAATTAGGAAGTCTTGATTCACCATAGACTGTTGCTTGCCTTAAATCAGAGTTCTTTTGAACCTCTCTATACCAAGCATATGGATGGAAAAAGAAGGCACACTCGTTTACTGGAATACTATTTGACTCCAATATAGAGATTCCTCTCTCTAATGTGGTAGCCAATATATCAGTTGCTGAATCTCCAACAACATCAGAAACATTTGAAGCAGATGTGTAGGTAAACAAAGCTGTGTCAAATGCTTTTGCTAAGTCGTGAGCAGCATTTCTGCCCTCAGTGTTAACAACCTTGTAAATTCTACCAATCTGTTTCGCTTGAAAATCTGAGATGTAGAAAGCAGCACCCTTCCATTGGTCTATCGAGAGAGTTCTGGTTGTTTCTGAAATATTAGTAGCAGAAACTTCACCAGATGTAGTGTTAATGTCACTAACAGTAAATCTCTGTGAATAGTCTGGAATCTTTATAGTATCTCCACCAGCAGCCACCTCTGCCGAATAATCGCTGAAAAATTTGGCAGCGACCAATCTTTCTTTGAAATATTCAGTAACTTTCGGTGACCAAATTGATGGATTAAAAACTGTGAAAGTCTGTGATTTTGTCATTTACTTATACCCCTGTGCTTATTCCCCTCCTTTTCAGGTCTTCCTCAAATAGTTTTTTGTGTTCCTCTTCGGACATTTTAGCAATGTCTTCTGGAGAAATTTCACCAGACTCTTTTGAGGTGGAACTCGGCTCAGGGATTTTCTTTTCTTTTGCGACCTTTTCTCTGAGAAATTGTATGTAATCACTTTCAAGTTCAGCCGCTTCCTCCAAAGAAATATCATGTTCTTTGGAAACCGTTGCTATATGATTGAATTCTTCTTCGTTGAAGTCCTTGTGAGACATTAAGAATTCAATCTTTTGCCTCCACTCTTCCTCTGTTTTTGGTTGAGCAGTTTTAGCCTCTGCCTTTTCTGTTTTCTCGTGTTCAGCTAAGGTAGCCTCAAGCTCTTTTCTTCTTTCTCGTTCTTTTTTGAGCTTGGCATATATAGCATTGGCTTTTGATTTCCAGTCTGGTTTTTTTGGCTGACTTTCGTCTTTTTCGGAAGTGTCTCCTTCCTTCTTGGTGTTTTCCGAAGCACCACCTTCATCATCTAATTCGGCAAACTCTTCATCGTCGAGTTCGTCGAATTCTTCTTCGTTTGTTTTGTCCATTTTTTTACAAGATGGTTACTTGAAAAGCCTTTTTCGGAGTTTGCTTATCTCCCGACCTTTGGGCTCTATATCCCAGTATCTGTCTTATTTTTCTTTGATAAAATATTTATCGTCCTCAACCATGAACGCATTTCATTTATAAAATTCTTATAGCCAAGATATTTAATCTTGAACTCTTCCGCTGTCAGATTCGTGTCCATACTCCCAGCCATCTTTTCTAATTCATCAATCCTTCTGCTAAATAATGAACTCAATATATCTGAATTTTGTTTTATAAACTGCTTTTCGTGTTTTTCAAGATTCATACATTTGCTACCGTCGGCTGAACCGATGGCATATTATTCTGTGGCATTCTTGCCACCGAACCACCTCTTTGGGCTGTCTGACCAGCTCCCGCAATCGCTTGCTCCAAGTCAGACTCATCCTCTACCCTAAACTTTGCTGGTGATATTCCGACCGAATCCAATAACTCAAAGAAAATCCTTCTTGTATTCTTGTCTTTTAGTATTGTTGGATTTTGGGACAACATAACCAGAACTGTTTGTAATGTTGTAACCCTTGAAGCCAAATCAATACTTTCTCCCGTTATATCAATGTTTATCTTGTATTTCAAATTCTTAAAGAAATCTTTTGGTATTGATATGTCTTTCTGTGATTTTATTTCCTCTTTTGTTATCGCTTTTAGGGCATCAACCTCATCATCACTCGGTAGTCTATTATTACTACGAATGAAGTCAATTATAGCGTCGCCAGATTTCTTCTTAAAGACCAAATCCCTAAATGTGTTCAACTCATCATCACTAAAATTGTCTAACGACAACCTGTGGGCAACATTTCTCTGGTTTCTGAACTGCGGTAGAACCCAATCATATAAAATATCTTTTAAGAATAACCCAAGTTCTTCTTTTTTTCTTTTGTAGAACGAACCAGCTGATTGTGATTGTAACATCGTTTGCCCAAGTGTTGTTCCAGCTGGCTGTCTCTGTCCCCTCGTTACATCCCACGCAAACGATAATTTATCAACAAGAAAATCATATCTTTCTTCTTCTTCCCTATAAAAGTGTAGATTCCTCTCCTCAACAGCGATTGGCATGATTTCCGACATTGGAGTAATAACTGTTCCATCTTTTACTTCTGTCATCAGGTTCTTATCAACAGTTTCGTCTCTCGTTTGGTAAATGTGCTTTGATGTCCAGTGGGCTCCCTTTGCTTTATATTTCGCTATTCTGTTCTGATATATCTGTGAATGAAATAATTGCTCAACCATTCCACGACCGAGCCACCTTCCAGGTATTTTCTTAAATGGCAATTCCCTATAAGGCAACTCATCAAGTTTAGTGGAGTAAAGAACAACACCCTCTCCCAAATCCTTATACCATCGGTGCGGCTTAACAGCTACAATAAAATAATTATCTGTTTCATTTTCTTGTTCGGCACAAACCTCATAAACATAAATATGCCCATCTTTCTGTAACTTAATAGCTTTTCCTATATTATCCCAATTTTTCTTTCTTAATTCTGCTGGGGAATAATCATGTTTCTCTATTATGTATCTTGCGTTTGTTAAACTCTCTGCGCCTGGCTCAACCATAAGATTTGATATCGGCATCAAATAGACCTTGTTATCAGCTTTTTTGAGAACCAGATGTCCATACCTAACCCAAGACGGAATTATGCTATTAAGAAAACTTCCAAAGCTCATAAGCCTTCCATCGGCATAACAATTCTTGTTATCTCTCATCCAGACCCTTAAATCTTTTTCCATTAGCCAGACGGGATAATAATTCTCTCCCTCTCCTAATAGATGAACATTTTTTACATCTAAATCAATCCAGTTGGCAGCAACCTGAACTGGTGTTTCTATTACATTATAAAACGGCTTCAAAAAGCCGAGCTCGTCATATTGGTCATCTCTAAATTTATCAACGCTATATAGGTCAATCAATTCCACCACTTCTTTTGATGTTGGACTAAAAACAGGATTAACATCAAGCGTTGTTTTCCTATAATGCTCTAAATAATTTGATATATTTTCAGTTTTCATTTTTTTATCGGAAGCTTACAATAATCTTCCAGTTGTTTGCGGCTCATAGACTTATACATATCCAAAGCAGCCCCATACAATCTTTTTACGGGAACCTTTTCATCTTTTGCGGCTAATGCCAAACAAGCAGTTATTTTCATCTTTTTTGATTTTGCTGGCATACTTATGGTTTACGAACTGTCTTTTTCCAACCTTGTTTTGCTCTTAACGCAAATAGAGCCATTCCTCTCAATGATTTATCGTTGGATTTTTTGGAAACCGAAAGTGCCTTTCTGACACATTCAAGTGTCGGTCCGCCAAAACCATGCTTCTTGCACCAATCAGTGAATCTACCCTTTTGAATTTTTACATCTTTTCCCCAAGCCATATTATTAAATCCGTAAGTCTTATAGGGGCAATACGGATATTATATTGGTGAATCTATAACCTGACCTTTAAATCTATTTTTAATTGCTTCAAAATGGCTCTCATCATTATTGTTGATGATTTTGAGCCCATAAAAGGCAAGCATCACAGAAATAACATCATCGTCATGGTAACCCTTTTGGGCTCCAGCTCCCTGCATTCTTGCCTCATCTGACCAGACAAATGTCTTAAATTCCTCAATTGTATTCTGGTCGTAAATCTTAATATCATTTATTTTGCTTTTAAAATCGCTTATAAGGACTGGCTTACTCGCCGATGTTGTTCTCCATCCGAGCTTTTTTGTATCACGTTTTGTTTGGTGGTCAAAAACAGTCCTTAGATATATTCTTAAATCTTTTATTTGTTCTAAAAATGCCAATCCTGGTCCATTAACCTCTGGAATAATCAACGGATGTCCATATTTCTGATATAAAAACCTTACCTTCTCCGCTAATTGATGAATCGTTACGAATCCATTAAACCCAGCAACTTTCTTTCCCGTCTCCGAAACAACACTAACCGATGATGGGTCAACGCTTCCTTCTGATGGGTCAACTCCGATTTGATATTTAACTCCTGGAATGTAGTCCTCCCAAATCTTGCAGCCTTCCTCAATCCGAGCTGGTTTTGATATTAACTCCCATCTTCTAATGTGAGACTTATCAACAACTGTCTGTGAAACAAGAATATCCTTTGACCATTCGCCATATATGAATCTTTTAATCCAATCTTCCGAATGTCCCTCCATCTGCCTTTCAATGAACTCTGGGGGTAAATTTTTCTTGTTTTCAAGCATTGAAGCCCTAATAACAAGAACATCCCGCTTTTCTTTTGATGGTTGCCATCCCTGTTCCGTTAATACCTGATTTTCAATAAAATACCTATAAGCCCAGAAATTAGCTGGATTAGATGTCATATTACCCGACCTGAATGGCACATTTGCCCTCCTTAAACGTGAATTCAACATATCAAAGACCTCATATTCAATCTCCTCTAACTGGTCAATGAAATATGCTCCTAAATTCAATCCTTTTAATTTCTGTTGAGCCTTCTTGATTTCTGCCTCTGGACCAGCTTGTAATGCGTCTAATCCGAATAATATTATCTCTGAACCGTTAAAAAACCTTATAATGCCATCCTTGACCCTGTAAATGTAATATTTTGAAGGTAATATTTCAAATAAATCTGGTAATAGTATTTTTTCAATATCTGCCAAATACTGCCTCCCAAGCAATACTCTGTTTCCTGGAAAACACAATACCGATAAAATCATTTTAATGAGCAGGGCGGCTGTCTTTCCCGAACCAAACCCCCCGTAAATCAAACAATGATAATTCTTGGCATCTATGAATTTCTTTTGAGATGGCAGAAACTCATATGTTTTGCCTTTTCCGAAATCTATTCCGAGCAATTCTCCCTTCATCCATAAATCTCCTATTTTTTTCCATTTTTCAATTTTATCCATTTTTTTAATTCGCTACTCGTCATTTCCGAGAAGCATTTTGGGCACAAAATATACTCAACCTCGCCATTAACAATAGAAATTACGGGTTTTAATGTCATTTCACCGCATTTTTCGCAGTAATATAGGCTATCGTCTGGCTTTTCACCGAATACTGGATGGCGTAATCTGCCTTCTCTGTGTCTCCAGAAGTCTTTTAGGTAGCTTGAACGGTGTATTTGGTCTTTCCATGTGTCTGACATATGTGTTTTTGGTGGTGTTTTGGAGTATTTTGGTGATGTTGAGGTGTGATTGGAGTGTGATTGAGGTTGAAATTTGAGAATGTGCGGGAGGGTCAGAAACACATTTTTAAGGAAATTCTGACTTTGCCTCCCCCTCCCCCCTTATATCTGTTCTATACTTCGCATAATAATCATTAACCGAAGTATATAAAGGGTTTATGGTCTATTTTTACAAATTTTTGCGACTTTTCCTGCTTTTTTCTGGATTCTGAGTTTTTTTTGTGCGTGTGTGTATGGAAAATTAACCTTTCCCCGCTTTTTCAGCCCCTCTTTTCTATCTTTTCCCTTTCAACTCTTATTAACCCTTCCTCATCATTCCTCTAACCTTTCCAGTTTTCTCCCCATTAACCTTCTTAATATTCTTTAGTATTATCTTAAGTTCTTTTATCTGCTCCTTTTCCGTCTCCGTCTATATTATCTAATAGCTATTATTGTCTTTTTGGTCCGTTTTCTCTTTTTTAGCATCCCTTTATTGGTATCTTTTTATACCTTTAATTGCTTTTAACAATTATTCTAACATCCCCGACGTCCAGCTCTCCTTCGTCTCTGGGATATTTACGCTTAAGCTTGTAAGCCATATCCAGTGCTTTGTCGCTTGCTCCCTTGTCCTTTGATTGCTTTATATTTCTTT
>JALTGF010000134.1 GCA_027077325.1 archaeon | reverse complement strand
CCAAGCCCAATCTCAATGGCCCAAAATATTGCCACAAGTTGCCACTCTTTTAGTGGCCTTACTCTCATTATGAGTTTTGCGAGGGATAAATAACTTTTGCCAGGTATTAAATAACCTTTTTTTGAGCGGCTTGGCTTATAGTCAGAGCTTGACATAACGCCAGCAGTTGAAAACTTCAGCACTGAGTCAATCATATGTGGAATCAACAAAATAAGCAAAGAAATTAAGGGCGCCCCAAGAAGTGTGCTTGCAACCAGCACTGCCCCGATTGGCAATGTTCCAGTGTCTCCAGGGAATATATTTGCAGGATACTTGTTAAAAACTAAAAAGCCAAGAAGAACTGCAGAGTAAATTAAAAGAGATAATGAGGAATTCTCAGAAATTGTGTTTAGTGAGAGGAAGAAAAGCATTATCGCGCCAAGCCCAATCTCAAGCCCATTAAAGCCAGCAAGCATATTTGTCCAGTTAGAAACAACTCCAACTGCCGCAAACAAGAAAAGTATAGTTATAGGATTCCAAGAAATAAGCATTAAAAGTGGAATTGCCCCAAAACTTCCCAATATTATTTTTCTCCAAGGGGGCAGTGAAACCTGATCATCAATAAACCCGATTGATGCTGAAATTAAGAACGAAAGCAATATTACTAAATAAACTAGAGACCATTTTAAAAAATAGGCCGTAATCATTGTTACTGTAAATGCAATCGCTATTGCAATCCCCCCAATTTTAGGGACATAAATTTTTTCATCCTTGTGCAAGTCCAGTGCCAAAAGGCCAATCGTTTTTTCTCTAATAATTGTAAGTTTTGTAAAAATGACTGATAGGATAAATCCAAGTGCAATTAAGTAAATATCTACAATCATCTTATTTTAAAAGGCTCTCCGCACTTTTTAAAAGCACACGTATAGGGTCCTCCATCTCTTTAATTAACTCTTTTGAAACTTTCCTAAGCTTTTTCTTGTATTCAGAATTTTTTGCAAGCACCTTCTCAATTTTTTTAAGTTCTTCCCCTTTTTCTGCCCGCTCAATTAGTCCTTTTTTAATTGCATATCTCTCGTAATAAGTGCTTATATTTCTGCAAGAAATTGTTGGTGTCCCCAAAAGTGCCGCTTCTAAACTCATTGTCCCACCTGCCCCAACAAAGAGGTCTGAGTAATAAAGCAAGCTAAGCGTGTCCCCAACATAATTTGTTATCGTGACGTTGTCCTTTAGCCCTTTTTTCATAAACTTTTCTTGATCATATCTTGATATTACTACAACTTGGACATCATCCCTCTTCGCCACTTCTTTAATTATCGGAAATAATTCTGAGCCATTTGTTTTTTCATTTAAGTACGCGGCTTTTGTTTCTTCCGTTCTAAATGTTACAATCTTTTTCTTTTTGCTCAGGTTTAATTTTTTAAGGATTTCAGTATTTGGTTTAAAGTTTTTTATCCATGCTACCGGGTCAAGTGCATTATATTGGACAATTTGCTCTGGCCTTGCGCCGTATCTTACAAAAACACTCTTTGGAATGAACGCAGGGCAAACTACCAAAGTTGAGATTGGAACCGTTAACTTGCTTTGGGCAACTGCTTCTGGAATATCGTTTAATGAAATGCTCCTAATTCCTAGCCCAAAACTAATTCTTGCGGCATCCGGAGAAGACAAGTAAATTGCAAGATTTGGTTTTTCTTTTTTAATTATCTGAAAAAGTTTTCTCATCCGCTCAATGCTTGCAGAAAGTTTTCCCTCCAATGTTTTCCCGCCATGTTTTCCAACAACAATTGCATCAATCCCATTGCTTTTAAGAACCTCATTTACCTCACTATAATTGCGAGTGGTCACAATTGTCTCATACCCTTTCTTATGCAGTTCTTTCACTAGTCTGCCAAAGATCATTACCTGCTTTGGCGTGAGTATCTCAACCCAAATTTTCTTTTCCATCACCATAACTTAGAGAAAGGAATATTTAACTTTTCAGAACAGTTGCAATCAGTTGCAAACAGTTGCAAATAATTCAGTATTGCTGTTTCACAATCTTTTTTCTAAGAGAAATGATGTAGAACTTCCCTGCTCTTCTTTTGTCAATAATCCCCCGTTCTTCTAGTTCAGTTGTTAGCCTTGAAATCTTAAACTTTGACAATCTTGTTTTCTTTGAAAGTTCTTCTTGTGTCAATCTCTTTTCTTTCATAAGAATGTCTACAATTTCCTTTTCATCTGGCTCAAAAATATCATACGGGACTCCGACTGCCTTTTTAAGAAGGCCAGCTCCCCACAAGCTTGAAATTAGGAAAACTATTAACGAACCAACAATAATCCCAACAGCAAACAACCCATGTTGACTCGGCTCCCTTGGATTTAATAAAGTAAATTTTGTTTGTTCAACTCCCCCTAATTTTGAGAGGTCATTTTTTGTTGTTTCGGATACCTCCCCAATTAAAACGATTCTTGAGGCTCCAAGTTTCTGGATTGCCAGTGCCGTTTCAGGATTTAACTTATCTTTTTCAGTTATCAATAGCGGTATATTTTCTTTCATTGCTGTTTTTGCAGCTGCTACCATGTTTCCTTCCTCATCAACTGCAACAACAACACTGTCTGATCTTTTCCACAGAGTTACTGCGACTCTCCCTGCGGTTCCATATCTATTCCAATCCCAAAGCCGGTCAACAGTATAATTCATGGATTTTAACTCATTTTCAACATAAACAGGAACTGCTTGCTCTCCTCCAATTATTAATGCCTTTTTTTGTCCTTGAGACCCATATGCGTTTAGTTCTGCTTTTGCCTGTTCAGAAAATCCACCACGTGTTACTGTAATCAATGGCACATCTGCGTTTTGCGTATAAACCTGGGCAACAAGAGAATCTGCCA
>JALTGF010000133.1 GCA_027077325.1 archaeon | reverse complement strand
GTAAATACAATGTGTGAATCGCTAGCTCCTGAAATTGAAAAAATAACAGGCGGAAAAACTTGTTTAAAAATTGTTTCAAACCTTGCTGATAGAAGGCTTGTGAAAGTGAGCGCAACTTTTGACAAGGAAGCCCTTGGCGGGGAGAAGGTTGTGGATTCAATTATTGATGCATATAAGTGTGCAGAATTGGACCAATACAGGGCAACCACACATAACAAGGGGATTATGAATGGCGTTGATGCAGTTGTAATTGCAACAGGAAATGATTTTAGAGCAGTAGAAGCAGGAGCACATTCATATGCAGCAGTTGGTGGGAGGTATAAGCCGCTCTCCAAGTATGAAAAAGATGGAGAAGGAAATCTTGTTGGAACCTTAGAGATGCCAATTGCAGTCGGCATAGTGGGGGGAGCAACAAAAGTTCACCCAGTTGCAAAAATTTCATTGAAGATTTTAGGAGTTAAAAGTGCAAGTGAACTTTCACAGGTTATTGGAGCAGTTGGGCTTGCCCAAAATTTAGCAGCACTTCGCGCGCTTGCAGATGAAGGAATACAGAAAGGGCATATGAAATTACATGCAAGGAATCTTGCTGCAACTGCTGGAGCAAAAGGAGAGGAGATTGACAGAATTGCGGCGCAAATGATTTCTGAGGGAAATGTCGGATTTTCAAGAGCAGAAGAGATTTTGAAAGAGATTAAGGGTGAATAAAAACTATAAATATACCTTTACTTACTAATTAAAATATGAGCATATTAGCAGGGCAAGCATTACAATTTTTTTATGGGCAGATGGTCCCAAGAAGAATGGAATCTCTAGTATTTGTGTTCATATATGGGATTTCCTTGTTAGTTTCTTCATTAGTTCTTTATTTTGCATTAAGGAGTCTTGGAGCAACAAAAGGGTTTGTACAAGACTTTCCAAAAGCACTTTTTACATCATTTATTCGCGACCTGATCATTGGGCCGATTATACTGCTTATTTATTATCACCCAATAATTGGGATACTTGCCGGTTTTATTGTCTGGCTTGGGCTTGTTAAGTATATATTCCAAACCACTTGGGTAAAAGCATTGATGTCTTGGATAATCGCAGGACTTATATACTTGGTAATAATGATATTCATACTACTTCCATTAGCATTCATATATATAAGATAAAATGACACAAGGAAAATTTTTAAATTGCCCAAAATGCGGCTCAGATGACTTGAGCATTAGAGAGTATATGGACAACAACGAACTTTATGCAGAGATAAAATGCAATTACTGTGGGTATAAGTGGACTGAAAAGATTCCTAAAAAGTGATCCCAAGCAAGTAGAGTCTCCAATCTCTTTTTACAACTTTCATCATTGTTATGATAAGGATAGTCACTAAAATCTGGAAGGCGCTAGTTTCAGCATCCCCTTGCCTTATTTTAACACTAATTAATTTTTTTGCCTTTTCTTCACCGTGGTTTTCTTTTATATAGTTATAAAGAGCATCTTCAACTTTGTTACTAATTTTTTTAACATCACCCTGTTTTCGAAGTTCATTTATAACTTTTAAGATAACTGGATTTTTAAATTGATTAGGGAGAAGAACAAGCAAGTTTTCATCAGGGAGCACTTTGGATAAAATTTCAAGTTCTTTTTTCCAGGCATCTTCATAATAAAACTTATAGGTCCTGATTGCATTAACTACATAGGATTTAAAATCTAATGATTTTGCACGCATAGAAAAAAAGGTGTTTAAATTAATACTTATATTTTCTGTAAATCATAACTGTTCTTCAATTGCCTCTTTTTCCATAATTCGCTCACAGAATTTACATCTTAGCCGTATAGGATTTTTAGATTCCACTTTAAATGAAGGGACAATTGGCTCATTCTTATTTGTTATGCAATTTGGATTTGCGCATTTTATCACGCCAACAATTTCGTCAGGAATTGAAACTTTGTTCTTTTTAACAACTTTGTAATCTTTAATTATGTTTATTGTCGCATTTGGAGCGATAAGTGCAAGTTTGTCAGTTTCTGCCTTTTTTAGGATTCTGTTTTCAACTTTTACAATGTCTTTCTTTCCTGAACTTTTGCTTGAGACATTCATTGCAATTGAAACCGTTCCTGGGTACCCTTTTCCAATTCCAAGAACATGGAGAACATAAAATGAAGAACTTGCGGGCAAATGGTCTATTACAGTTCCGTTCTTAATCTTTTTTATTTTAAGCTCGTTTCTGATCATTTTCCTAAAACACTTGCAAGCAAGGCCATTCTTACAGGAACCCCATTAAATGCTTGCTTGAAGTAAACAGCATGATTTGTTTTGTCAACTTCCGGAGCGATCTCATTAATTCGCGGAAGTGGGTGCATTACAATTAAATCCTTCTTTGCATTTTTTAGCAATTCTAAGTCAATCCTATATGCGCCCCTCACTTTTTTATATTCTTCTGGGTCTGGGAATCGTTCTTTTTGAATTCTTGTTGCATAAAGGACATCAATGTCTTTTATAACTTTGCTAAAATCGTGTTTTTGTTCAACACTAATCCCAAATTTGCTTTTTAATTCTGTTGTTACATCTCTTGGCATTTCAAGTTGTTTTGGACTTATAAAGACCATATCTGCTCCAAAGAGAGCAAGAGCATAGGCAAGAGAATGTACTGTTCGCCCATATTTTAAGTCCCCACTTAATGCAACTTTTAGCCCTTTTATTTTTTTCTTGAATTCTTTAATTGTATAAAGATCTAGCAGGGTTTGCGTTGGGTGAGAATGCGCGCCGTCGCCTCCGTTTAGAACAGGAATTGAAGCAACATCAGCAGCAAGTTTTGCACTTCCCTCTACTGAGTGCCTCATAACAATTACATCCGAATAAGATTCAACAGTCCTTATTGTGTCTGCAAGATTTTCGCCTTTCTTTACGGAAGTGGCCTCAGTTCCAGAAAAGCCAAGCACCTTTCCGCC
>JALTGF010000132.1 GCA_027077325.1 archaeon | reverse complement strand
TAGATCCGACTAAGTGCTTTCTTAAGAGCATCGCAAACATAGGTGGCTGCTTTGGGAACTCTGTTTTGTAGTTTGTTAAATGCAAATGATTTGGGCCAATTACCAGAGTATATGTTTTAGATTTTCTAAAAACTAAGTAAATGCTCGAGCCCTTCATATAAACCTTGTTTAAGAAAGCCCCAACTAGTTCCTGCAATTCTTGAACAATATAAAATGTGTCAAGGGATGTGAACTCCCTGCTTTTATTCATTTTTTCCTGTTATTATGTCAAGGTCGTCCTCAAAGTCCTGTTTCTTTTTAGCGCGCTTTGCCTTGTCAAATATGTCAAGGACTTCTTGCCGCCTCTTTTCCTTTTCCTGTTTTATTCTTTCTGCCCAATCTTCTGGGCTTAACTCCTTTTCGAGAACTTCTCTTTCAAGTTTTTTCCTTCTTCTTGTTTTGAACACTCTTGAAAACTGCGACTTTTCAAATTCTGCCCGTTCTTTTCTCTCAAGTTTTGCGGCTTCAATTGCCTTCTTAATTTTTTCCAAATCCTCATTTCCAAGATAGGATAAGAGCTTTTTGGTTGTTGAAAGTCGCTTTGTATGCCGGTATGGCTCTGCACGAATTAAACCGCGCTTAACAAGTTCGCTGACATATTCATAAATTCTGTTTCCAAATTTCTTTACAAGTTCTGACTGGGTTACAGGTTGTTTATAAGCAACATAAGAGAGCGTTGTTATGAGCGCGCGGCTCATATCCATTTGAGGAGCAAACTGCTTTACTTTTTCTAAGTACTCAGGTTGTAAGTCAATTTTATAACTTCCGTTGATCTCAACAATTTTTAAAGGGGTATTCCTTTTAGAGTAATCTTTTTTTAATTCTTCAATTCCCTGCTTTATTTCCTTTGGACTAACACCCAAAGTAGAGGAAAGTTCACTTAAGCTTAATTGCCTCCCGGAGATGAAAAGTGCTGCCTCTATGAGTTTTTTCATGATATAGAAATGGATTAAGTGGATTAATAAATTTGTGTTTTTACAGCAGTTATGCTGTTTTTTTAGTTGTTGATATTTTTTGTTCTCTTGAAATGGCTGAGACACCTACTGCAGAGAAGATTGTAGTTATGAGAATTATAAAGATTACAAATTCAGACAGGAAAGACGCGTTAGGGATATTGCTTTCAATTACCATCTGAGAAAGGACTGCTGCTGACAAGCCACGGGGGAACATTGTCGTGATTAATTGCTTATTTTGCTTAATTAAAACACTCGAGCCATGAGAGAACACCCAAACAACAAAAAACCTACCGAGTAGCAGCAGTATAGCCAGAAAAGTTGCATAAAAGATTATTAGAAGAGTTGATGCTACATCAGATATCATGACGATCATTCCAAGATAAACAAAGAAGAAAGTCCTTATAAAGAATGAAATCTCTGCATTAAACTTTAGCATAATCCCCCCAGCTTCCACATGCTCTTTTCGTTTAAGCATTTTTGAGATTGAAATCCCGTTTCCAAGCACGAGCCCAAAAACTAAAGCAGAGATTGCTCCATTTCCGCCGAGAATTTCAACAACAGCATAGGTGAGGAAAACGAATGCAAGAGTTAAAATATCATCATAGGTTTCGCCACGAATTTTTTTGATTATGCCAAGCCAGAAAACGCCTGCAATAAAACCAAGGACAATGCCAATTGAAAAAGCACTGCTTATTCCTTTTGCAGCGGTTAGATACACTGACCTAGAGTCAACTTGAACTGAAAGTTGGAGAAGCGCAATGCTCACAATAATTACAAGTGTGTCTGTGAAGACCGCTTCAAGACTTAGTATTGTTTTCACGACATCAGATGCTTCAATTCGAGTTATCAAGGGGATTACAATTGATGAGCTTGTCCCCCCAATTATTGAGCCAAGGAGTGCGCTTGAAAGCAGGTCCCAACTGAAGAAAACTCGCATAAATACAGTTGTAATGAGAATGGAAGTAATAAATCCAAAAGTTGCTAGAAAAACAGAACGCGAGCCGTTTTGGATAACTTTGCTAAGCTTTAGGTTAAGACCCCCATCAAACAAAATGACGATAAGAGCAAGTGAGATAAAGATTGGAACAATTTGAGTTAATGCTTCATATTTGATTATCCCAAAAATAGGCCCTAATAGAAACCCCAAAAATATTAGGATTAGGATGTCTGGGATGTATAATTTTTTAAACAAGTAGTTTCCGAGAAATCCAATTATGAGGATTATCCCAGTAATCGCAAACGGGGCTACTGAAAGCATAATTGACTTAAGAGCGACTCGGTTTTATATTTTACTAATTAACTAGAGAAAGTTAAATAAGACTTAAATAATAAGAGTGGTACAGGTGAGGTATGGCAACTAGTGAGATTATTAAAATAATATCAAGCAAAACAGGACTTTCAGAAGATGAAATTTTAACCAAGATTAGAGATAAGCAAGAAGAACTTTCAGGACTTGTTTCAGAGGAAGGTGCCGCATATATTGTTGCAAATGAGCTTAATGTAAAAATGGAAAATAGGATCCTAGAATCAGCCATTCCAATAGCAGATATACAGAATGGAATGAAGTCTGCCACGGTAAACGGGAGGATTATGAGGATTTTTGGGCCACACAAATTTAAAACAAAAAAGGGAAAAGAGGGGAAAGTTGCAAACATTTTAATTGCTGACAAAAGCGGAAGCATAAGGGTTGCACTTTGGAATATGTCAGATATTGAGAAGATTGAAAAAAACGAGATAAGGGTAGGAGATATCGTTCAAGTTAAGAATGGGTATGTTAGACCAGGTTATCAAGGGGGACTTGAGATTAATCTCGGGACACGAGGCTCTTTAATCACAAATCTAAACGAGTTGGACGATAAAGAATTCCCAGAATCAATTGATGGCCAAAGTTATTCTAAAATAAAGGATTTAATTCCAGGAGCAAGGGCAAATATAATTGCAAAGGTTAAAAGCAAATTTGAGGTTAAGGAATTTGAAAAAAATGGGAGAAGCGGGAAAGTTGCAAATTTAATCGTTAGTGATGAAACAGGAAATATTCGGCTTGTTCTTTGGAATGAAAAAACGAGCATTATGGATGAGTTAAACTTGGGAGATATTTTGAAAATTAATAATGGACTTGTGAAGGAGGGAATACGAGGGTTAGAGGTCCATGCAAATAATTTTACTAGAATAGAAAAAAATCCGGTAGGAGTGGAATTGAAGGAAAATACATCAGAACGAATTCACATAAAAGATATCAGTGACATTGGGAAGAACGTAGAGATCCGAGCAACCGTGACTGATTTTTTTGGGGAAAGATTTTCATATAATCTCTGCCCAAACTGCAATAAACGGATAGAAGGGGATGTTTGTGAAAAATGTGGGAAAGTTAAACCAAAGAAGTTACTTGTCCTAAATTTGATGGTTGACGATGGCACTGGATTAATTCGTGTGGCACTTTTTGGGGGAGTCGTAAAAAATTTTTTAGGGATGGATGAAAGCGAAATTGAGAAGGACTCCGCCAAGGTAAAGGAGAAGGTTAGGCAAATCATTGGAACAGAATTTATATTTTCAGGAGTAACCAAGATGAATAGCTTTACTGGAAAAATTGAGCTTAACGCACGCTCAATTGCTCCTGTTAATCCAGAAAAAGAAGCGGAAAGAATATTAAGGAGTATTGAGAATAGTGAGGTGTAAAAATGGAAGAAGATTTAGAGGAAATTAGCGGGATTGGACCGGCAACAGCAAAAAAACTTGAAGAAGCGGGTTATAAAGACCCAAAATCAATAGCTACGGCTTCAGTTGGGGATATATCCGCTGCCGCAGATATCTCTGAAGCAAAGGCAAAAAAGATAATTGAAAAGGCAAAAGAAGCTGCAGACCTAGGGTTTGAATCTGCTGATTTGTTAATGGAAAAAAGGAAAGAGGTTGGTAGGCTTACAACTGGCTCTCAGAATTTTGACAAACTTTTGAATGGCGGACTTGAAACACAATCAATTACAGAATGCTTTGGCGCATTTGGTTCTGGAAAATCACAAATTGCAATGCAACTAGCAGTAAATGTCCAGCTCCCTGTTGAGCAAGGCGGTTTGGATGGAAATGCTTTAATAATTGACTCAGAACACACATTTAGACCAGAAAGAGTTGTCCAAATGGCAAAGCGCTACGAGGGGTTAGACCCGCAAAAGGTCTTGAAAAACATAACAATTGCACGCGCATACAGCTCTGATGACCAAATGCTAATGGCAGAGAAAGCACAGGAATTAATTGGGGAGAAGAATATAAAATTGGTTATTGTTGATTCCCTGACTTCATTATTTAGGGCAGAATATGCTGGCCGAGGAACGCTTGCATCTAGGCAGCAAAAGTTAAACAGACACTTAAGCACGCTTCACAGGCTGGCAGACCTGAACAACATTGTTGTTTATGTTACAAACCAAGTTATGTCCAAGCCAGATATGTTCTTTGGAGACCCAACGCAGCCAATTGGAGGGCACATTCTTGGGCACAGCGCAACGTTTAGGATTTATTTGAGAAAGAGCAAAGCAGAGAAGAGGATTGCAAGATTGATTGACAGCCCAAATCTTCCGGAAGGAGAAGCGGTGTTTAAGATTACGAGCGAAGGCGTTGTTGATTAAATTTTAACTGCAAAACCTTATAAAGGATTTTTTAGTATGGAAGATTACTCTTAGGAGTGAGAACAATGGAAGAAAAAATAACAATAACAATGTTAGGGACTGTTGCAATTGTTGCTATTGTCGCAATTTTTTTGGCATTCAATGCGCAACAAGTTCCATCTGCCACCCCAAGTGGATATATGGTATTAGGAGTACCGGAAGGTAGAACACTGGCTTTGGATACTACTATAGAAAGTGCAGTTACGGACATTATTGAATCTGGAGTTAGTCCTGAGAAAACTGTAAAGATGTTCAACAACCCCAATGTTGACCTAAAATATGTAATGAATGGGATGATAAAGGCAAATGTCCCTCTTGGGGATATAGTCAAGGCAATGAAAGCAAATGAGATCAGTGATTTAAGAATAGTGAAAGCAATGAAAGCTCTTGGAATCACAGATGAGCAGATAACAGATGCCTACAATTCAATTGGAGCCAAGATAAACTTAGAAGAGATTGAACAAGAGCTTGGTGGAGGGAATACCCAGTCAGTTTTAGGCGGTGGAAACACACAATCAACAACCCTTGGTGGCGGAAACACACAAGTAGTTAATTAATTGCCGGGTTTCCGGCTTTTTTATTTTAAGCTTCTTAGCTTGGCTTCTGTTTCTTTTATAAGAGATTCATCACCTATCTTTCTAAAAAATCGAAGTGCTTTTTCAAAGCGTAGGTTTGCATCACTTTGCCACCGCAGTTCAGCATATTTTTTTCCAACATAGAGATAGCAAAGACCCAGTTTTCTCTCACATTCTTCAACTTTCTTACCTGCATGTTGCTTTTCAAAAAAATTAATTGCTAAATTGAAAAGTTTTGAGAAATTTTCTTCATATTGCCTTAATTTTTTATCAACATCAATCTCAATTTTTTGAGTTTTTGCCCTTTTCATATAGATTTCAGCATATCCAAGATATGTTTCACCAAGCAAGTAGTCATCTTTTCCTTCAGGAAGAATATCAATTGCTTCTTCAAAAGAATCTTTTGCAGATTTCCAAAATTGGACAATATTTGTTTTTTCAGCTTTTTTAGAATAAAGTTCTCCCTCAGCACGATAGGCATTTGCAAGCCCACGGATCATTTCTTTTCTTTGGTAAATCTTTATTGCTTCGTCAATTGCATCTTTTGCCCTTTTTAAAGAACGATTGTCACCAATAGAGATGAGTGCCAAAGCAAGATTTGCAAGGGTATCTGCCAATTGTGCCTCGTATTTTCTTATGTTTTTTCTTAAACTTATTGATTTTTCATACCACTTAACTGCTTCTGTTTCATAGCCGGGCAGATTAGAATATGCAGCACCAATATTGTTACATGCCTTTGCTTCTCCTTCAATATCACCAACTTTTTTAAAGTACTTTATGCTTTCTTTGTAAAACTTGATTGCTTCTTCCCAATCAGACCTAAAAGCCCTGTTTCCTCTTTGAAGCAAAATTTCTGCCCTTGCTAAGTTTAGTTCATTCTCATCTTGGATATTTTCAAGAATTTTATCGGCTTCATCTAAGAACTCCGCCTCCTTTTCAGGACTTCCCATTTTCCTTTCAAGAAAGGCACGCTTTGCCAAAATTAGTGCAAGACCACAGTAATCCTTTGGCTTTGCTTTATTTGAAATGTTAAATGCATTATTTAGTGCTTTTTCTGCTGCTTCCTTGTCATTTAGGAATGCATACTCCTCGGCAATTTGCCTGTAGAGTGAAGATGCTTTTTTTAGGTCACCAGATTGTTCGCATATTTTTATTGCTTTTTCATAGTAAGAAATTGCTTTTTTAAACTCGTCCCTTCCATGTAATTCTCTACCGGCATCTTCAAAAGCAGATATTTGCTTTTTTAAATCTTTCAAACTACGTATATCATTCCAAAGATTTCTTGCTCGTTCTTTTCCAGTATAAATTTCGCATGCCTTTTTAAGTGCATTTGCCAATTCAGGGAGATTTGAGACTTTAATTTTATAAGTGTAAAAACCAAGTTCTCTGCATTGCTTCTTAAAAATAAATTCACCGCCAGGTATATGGTATTTTTCTAGAACGGCAAGAATTACCTCTTTTGGGATCTCTTCATTCATCAGTCTTATTATTGTTTAAACTTTCATTTAAAGGTTTTTAGTAAAGAGATACGCTATTTAAATGATTACCCCTTCCTTGAACATCCTGTAGAATTCCTGTTTCTTATTTAAAAGCTCTTTAAATTTGCCACTTTCCGCAATTTTTCCATTTTCTAAAACAAAAATTCTGTCAACCCTTTTTAGAAGTTGTAGGTCATGTGTGATAATTATTGTTGTCTTGTCTTTTGTAAATTTGTCAAGCGCCCTATAAATTTTGTTTGAAGACTCTGCATCAATCGTAGAAGTTGCTTCATCAAGAATTATTATTTTTGGATCTTTTAAAAGCATCCTTGCGATTGCAATCCTTTGTTTCTGTCCAGATGACAAATTTTCCCCACGCTCACCAATGACAGTACTGTAACCATCTTTTAATTTTACTATGAAATTATGGGCATCCGCCAACTTTGCAACTTTTATTACTTCGTCCATTGTGGCATCTGGACGCCCAAATTTTATGTTTTCTAAAATTGTTGTGTTAAACAACCCGGGATCAGCTCCAACCGCCCCAACAATTTTCTTTAAGTAATTTAATTTGATATTTCTATTATCAATTCCGTCAATTAGAACAGCCCCCTTTCTAGGCTCTACAAATCTTGGAATTAAATCAACAATGGTTGATTTTCCAACACCACTGGGCCCGACAATTCCAATCTTTTCACTTGGATTAATTTTGAATGAAACTCCTTGCAAGATATTCTTTTTATTATAACCAAAATAAACACTTTTAAACTCAATTGACCCCTTTGGATCTTTTAACTCGATTGCACCAGGCCTGTCAAAAACTTTTGGCTTTATATTCATAAATTCAAATACTCTGTCCACTGAAACCATATAACTTTGAAATGCAACATTTATGTTCCCAAGCCTTGAAACTGGACCGAAAAACCTCTGCAAATATGTGTAGAGTGCAATTAAAGTTCCAACAGTCATTGCTCCAATCATAACATTAAATCCACCATATAGCAATACTATAAAAAGTGGTATGAAAGACAAGTAGGATACCCACATAAAAGAATAACCACGCAAGAGTGCCATCTCCATTGAGAGATTTATTAATTTTCTTGTTTGCTTTGTGTATCGTTCAAGTTCCAGGTTTTCTCTTGAAAATGCCTGGATTTCTTTTATTTCAGATAAGTCCTCCTGCAAAAAGCTAAGGATATCCGCGGCTTTTCTTCTCAATCTCCTTCTCTTCTTTCTGACTTTTTTCCCATAATATTTTTGGACCGCGATATAGAATGGTATGAAAAGAAGTGTGGCGAGAGTTACTTTTGCATTTAATTTTAAACACATTGCAAGTATGAATGTTCCAGTGAGGAGATCGAGCATTATATTGTTTATTAGCAATTCGATAAAGCCCTCAACACCATAAACATCATCGTTTAACCTTGACAATATGTCTCCAACCCGTTTTGAGTGATAAAAACCAAGATGTAACTTCTCTAAGTGCCTGAAAAGATCCCGCTTTACATCCAATACAACCTTTTCAGTCAGCCCAGTAGATAGGTAGCCATATGCAACACTGATAAGAGACCCAACTACAAACACTATTAAGAAAAGCGACAAGATTAGGAAGAGCATTTCAAAATCCCTTGTTGACAAAACATCATCAATTAGAATTTTAACCAGATATGGGTTTACAAGAACAATTGCAGAAGACAATATTGAGAGAGTAAACAAAGTTAGGAATCCAAGTAGATGAGATTTTGCATATCCCAAAATCCTAAATACCTTTTTTAATGTTTCTTTTTGGGGGATTAGGTGCATAATTTCTTTATAACTTGTTTGTTTAAATCTTTTAACATCTAAGTAGGCACTATAATTTTTTAATTTTGCCAAAATAAAGGATTTCATTAAAATCAGCAACTACAAAAACTTCAAAATTGCTTAAATCTCCAGTTAGGAACGGGCTGTTCGGCTTCTCTTTTAGGACATCTGAACCAATTGTTAGCTGGCACATTGATGGCTGGACAATTAGTGTTTTATTTTTCCATTTTCCTTTTAGGAAGCACTTGTAAGTTTCTGTAACTCCATTTTCTGTTAGCCCAATTGCTGGATGCTCATCCCCAATTATTACGGTTTTTGCACTTTCAAATTCCTTGTTTTTTGGAATTTTGTGGCCGTGGGTTATGTAAACTTCACCAACAAGAATTCCAGGTTCCAC
>JALTGF010000131.1 GCA_027077325.1 archaeon | reverse complement strand
ATTGACCGACTGCGGATAAACCGGCATCCGGTTTTATCTCAAAAATTGTGATTGATTTTGGTTTATATCCGATAACATCGATACGCTTTCTTGTCAGGCCTAACGCAATCTTTCTAATCATCGGAGAAACATCCTTAGGCAATTCAACACCGACCCCGACATGCACGTCATAGTCAAAGCTTTCGTATTCGTTCTGGTGCACGTCAAGGAATTTGTTCCAAATAAGCTTTTCTTTAGGCAATAAATGCGGGAATTTTCTCCTTAGCGTGTATGCGTCCATAATTATATCTCCCCTAATCGCTTAAAGTCTTGTTGAGTTAGTTTGACCCCAACAATTTTTGCCCACTCGATTAGCGTGTATTTCTTAGTCAAAAAATCAACCGGCATTTTATCTAAGAAGTCAATAAGATCGTCTTTCTTTTCAGGCTTTAGCCATTCTGGTTTTAATTGAGTGATAAATGCCATAGCAATAGCAAAGAGACTAAAAAAATGCCCCCAGGGCCTTATTGTTTAAGGCCAAGGCAAAGGCAAATAAATGAGAAAAATCCCCCAAAATAATAGCAAAGAGACTAAAAAAATGCCCCCAGGACCTTTAAGGCCAAGGCAAGGCCAAGGCAAGGCCTTAATCCTTTACCTTCGGCGCTTCTTTCCATGCCTTCTGTGCTGCCATCAACAAAGGTGCTAGCCATATCCATGCCGGATTGTGTGCGGCCACGACAACAAGTTGCGCCAAAAATATACTAATCGCGCTTTTAACAACCCTTTTTCCGACAACTTTTCCGAATTCCTTTAACTTCATTTTCTCGCCTCCGTTCTTGTTTTGCCTTTTTCTTAATTTTTTCTCAGAAGTAAAAGCAAATAAATTGCCCCAGGCCCTTAAGGCTTTGTCAAGGCAAAGGCAAATAAATTGCCCCAGGCCCTTAAGGCTTTGTCAAGGCAAAGGCAAATAAATTGCCCCAGGCCTTATAATTGCAAATTAAATTCGCAGCCGCTCGCGGCTCACAAACTTAAAAAACTTTTTAGAAGTTTTTTGAAAAAATAATGTTTCAATCCCTTTTAGGTATTCTATCATTAGCCGCAGCTGCGGCTGCGAATTGTTTCATAATTTCATTATAACAGTCTTCACAGACTGAGACTGCCCTCACTTTGCCGACTTCAACAGACCTTTCGCACATCGGACATCTATAATAATACTTCGGCAGCACTTCAGGGAGTTCTTCCTGAGTATGCCCCTGATTTAGCGCTTCTTCTGTTCTTTTCTCTCTTTCCCATTGCTTTCGCCACTCCTGCACTGTTCGCAGCTTAGCGCCGCTGTCAATAGCATAATGCAAGTAGTTCAGGCGGATTTCTCTGTCTGTGATTGCATTTAATTCTTTTGCAACGCTTGCGTTTATCTGTCCGTCTCTGACTGCTTCAAGGATAATTTCATCTCCTGAGAGGAGATCAAGACGACTGCGGATATATGTCCCGCTCTTTCCGACTTTCTTAGCAACATCTTCTATGCTATTTTTTTTCTGCTGTATTAAATATGCGTAAAATTCAGCTTCATCGGCGGGATTTACATTTTCGCGATAAAAATTCTCATGCAGTTTAATCTCGTCTTCTCTTTCTTGATTTGTTTCTTGAATTATGCAAGGCACTCTTGCAAGTTCTGCTGCGCGGCAGGCTAAAAGGCGGCGGTGTCCGGCGATTACTTCGAATTTCTCGCCAACAGTCTTGACGATTAGTGGCTCTATGAGCCCGACTTGTCTTATAGAGTTGACAAGCTCGGAGAGTTTCTCGCTCTCCATAACCGACCGGACTTGCGCCACCGGTTCGACAATATTATCGATTGGTATTTCTTGTATGTTCATTTATTTCTTCCCGCAAAGCTGCAGCGACTTCTCTGTGCAGCTTTGCTATTTCTAAATGTTCTTTTGCCATTTCAAGGTGTTCTTTTTCCATTTTCAATAATTCTTCAATTTCGTCTTCTTTGCTTTTCATTTCTTAGTTAATCTTTAGCTTTCTGATAGTTACTTTGTCTTTTTCTATAGCTATGATAACGTAATCTCCCAGCTTTATCCCTAAGATTCTCAGATATTTTTTATTGACTACAACATAGTACGATGATCCTATTTGTCTTATCTTTCTGATTATCATCTCCCCCGCCCCCCCAAGGCAACCTGTTTTCACAGGTTATTCACAGGTTATTCACAGGTTATTCACAGGTTGCCTATATTATATTATATATATATATATAAGAGCGCCTTGCCGCCCGGCACGCTACTATTACTATTATTTAACAATAAATAATAATAATAGTAATAGAGTGTCTTGCTTCTTTTCATCTCTCGTTTTGTTTTTTTGATCGCTGAAGGTAGTTTCTTACGATGTGTTCAAGCTCGCCGCTCAGCGTTCTTTCTTCCTTTTTTGCCATTCTTTTAATGATTTTGTAAGTAGATTCTTTGATTTTGATTGACCTCAATGTGTCCATTTGTCTACATTTTACTACTTTTTTTTTGCTTTGTCAAATATTTTTTCTTGATTTTTTTGTATTTTTGTGGTATAGCGGAACTATGGGAACAGGTTGTGAATAACCTGTGAATAACCTGTGAATAACCTGTGAATAACCTGTGAAAACAGGCAAAACAAGGAGGTAGGCTATGGCTCTTATTAGAAGCGTTTCTTCAATCGCGGATAAGTGGTCTTCAGTAACTCCCGGAAGGGCAAGTCAATACAAAGCTGGCGTGTCTAATCCTCTCAGGGATTGGGCGAAAGAAGCAGCAGCAGCTGAAAGCTCTTACGAAGCCGGCGTTCAGGCTGCAATCGCAAGAAAGGGTTTTCAGAAAGGCGTTGCTCGTGTAGGGACTGATAAATGGAAGAGAAAAGCCGTTGATGTGGGAACTATGCGTTGGGGCCCTGGCGTTTCCGCTGCAAAACCCGATTATGAAGCCGGATTTGCACCTTATGCTGATACAATTGCCTCCGTTGCTTTGCCTCCCAGAGGCAGCAAGGGCGATCC
>JALTGF010000130.1 GCA_027077325.1 archaeon | reverse complement strand
TGTTTATTCTAAATTAGATCCAAAAATACTTAAGTCAGCAATTAGAGTTGAAAATATTGAAGAAATAATAAGTTCGCTAGAAGGAACTCCCTATGCAGAAATACTCGCAAAATACCTGGTTGAATACAGGGAAAATGGTTCTCTATTCAAAATTGAGAACGCATTGGACAACTATTATCTTAAAATTGCGAGAGATTTCTCTCTTAGAAATACCCTTGGGATTGGGCCTGCAATAAGATTGCTTATTGATAAAGAGGCAGATATCAAAAAAATACGTTCTCTAATTAGGTATAAATCAGAAAGAATGGATAACTCTGACTTAGAAGTTATCCTTGGGGTGACACAATGAACATAACTGTAATTGGAGATAATGAAACTGTAACTGGATTTCGTCTAGCTGGCATAAGGTCTGCTTATTCTGTTAAGACGCAGACAATTAAAGAGGTACTTGGAAAGGTGCTCTCAGATGGAAAAACAGAAATAATAGTAATAACAGAGAACTTTGCAAACTTCCTCCGCGAAGATATTGAGAAAATAAAAGAGCGGGGGAGACCAATAATTGTAGAAGTTCCTGATAAGAATGGACCACAAGGATATGCCCAAAAGAGTATTCAAGAAATCATAAAACGGGCAGTTGGAATTGAAATAGGAGGTCCAAAAGAAAACAAAGGAGGGATAAAATAGCGGGAAAATGGAAAAAGGAAAAATCACAAAAATCTCGGGCCCTGTTATCATTGCCAATGGCATGAGGGGCGCAAAAATGTACGACGTAGTGAAAGTCGGCAAGGAAAAGTTAATTGGAGAAATAATCCAATTATACAAGGATACTGCAACAATCCAGGTTTACGAGGAAACCTCAGGTATTGGACCTGGAGAGGAAGTAATAAATACTGGCTCGCCACTAACGGTTGAGATCGGTCCAGGGCTTATTGGCTCAACATTAGATGGTATTGGACGGCCATTGTATAGTATAAAAAATAAGGTTGGGGCGTTTATTACAAGAGGTATTGAAGTTCCAACATTAGACCAAAAAAAGAAATGGGACTTTAAGCCACTTGTGAAAAAAGGGCAAAATGTTAAATCTGGAGATGTTCTTGGAACTGTGCAGGAAACTCCCGCTGTCCTGCATAAAGTCTTAGTCCCTCCTGAGGTCTCCGGAAAAGTTGAAAAAATTGTTTCAAAAGGAAAATACACTGTTTCTGAAACCATTGCTGTAGTTGGCAAAAAAGAAGTTAAAATGTCTCAGCATTGGCCAGTTAGGGATCCCAGACCAGTAAAGAGAAAGCTAGATCCAAACGCACCACTTATAACGGGTCAAAGAGTTATCGATACATTCTTCCCAATTGCAAAAGGAGGTACTGCCGCTGTTCCTGGACCTTTTGGCGCAGGGAAAACAGTTATTCAGCACCAGCTTGCAAAGTGGGCTGACGCAGACATAATTGTCTTTATTGGCTGTGGTGAGCGAGGGAACGAAATGACTGACGTACTTATGGAGTTCCCAGAGCTAAAAGATCCAAAAACAGGCAGGCCACTGATGGAAAGAACCATTCTGGTTGCAAACACCTCAAACATGCCTGTGGCTGCTCGTGAGGCATCAATCTACACAGGGATCACAATTGCAGAGTACTACCGAGATATGGGCTATAATGTGGCTTTGATGGCCGACTCAACATCCAGATGGGCAGAAGCGCTTCGTGAAGTCAGTTCTCGTTTGGAAGAGATGCCTGGTGAAGAGGGGTATCCTGCATATCTCGCGCCAAGGCTTGCAGCGTTCTATGAAAGGGCTGGGCTTGTTGAAACAATTGGCTCTGAAGATCGTATTGGCTCAGTTTCTGTTATTGGGGCAGTTTCACCTCCTGGTGGTGACTTCTCTGAGCCAGTTACTCAGAACACCCTTCGTATTGCAAAAGTTTTCTGGGCGTTGGATGCTGATCTGGCAAATAGGAGACATTTCCCTTCAATTAACTGGTTAACTTCATATTCTCTATATGAAGATTCGGTTAAAGACTGGTGGCAGGAAAAGGTTGGCGACTGGGCAAAACTTAGGGTTAAGGCGATGACTATCCTAGAAAGAGAGTCAGAACTACAAGAAATTGTTAGGCTGGTTGGGCCTGGTGCACTTCCGCCAGAGGATAAACTGCTGTTAGAAACGGCAAGAGCTCTTAGGGAAGATTTCTTACAGCAAAATGCATTCCACGAAACGGATACTTATACCTCTGTGGAAAAGCAATTCAACTTGTTAGATATTATCTTGAAAACAAATGACAAGTATCTTGAAGCACTAAAAGCGGGCGTGCCTCTTGAAGAGCTTGTAAAACTGCCAATAAAAACAGAAATCGCTCAGCTAAAATATGTTGAAGAAAAGAAATTTGGAAAAGAGCTTAGCAAGGTCAGGGAAGACCTTAAAAATAAAGTAAATATGCTTTTAAAAAGAGAAAAAATCGTAAAGGGAGGCAATGAATAAAAATGGCAATAACAAAACAAAAAGAATATTCAACTGTTTCGGAAATTAAGGGTCCATTAATGATTGTTGATGGAGTTAAGGGATGTACCTATAATGAACTTGTAGAAGTAACTACACCATCCGGAAAGAAACGGCATGGACAGGTTCTTGAAGTTGATGGGGATACTGCAGTAGTGCAGGTTTTTGAAGGAACAAGAAGCCTTGATGCAAAGAAAACCAGGGTAAGATTTACAGGATCTGGAGTAAGACTGCCTGTGTCTGGAGATATGCTGGGGAGAATCTTTAATTCTCGAGGTCAGCCAATAGACGATGGTCCTGAATTAATTGCAGAAAAATTCTTGGACATCAACGGGGCTCCGCTAAATCCAGCAGCTCGTGACTTCCCAGAGGACTTTATCCAAACAGGTATCAGTGCTATTGACGGAATGAACACGCTAGTTAGAGGTCAGAAACTCCCTATTTTCTCAGGAGCAGGACTTCCACACAACGAACTTGCTGCGCAAATTGCAAGGCAGGCAAAAGTGCTTGGTAAGGAAGAAGAATTCGTTGTCATATTTGCAGCAATGGGCATCACTTTCGAGGAAGCAAGTTACTTC
Organism: archaeon; assembly: GCA_027077325.1. Taxonomy (GTDB): domain Archaea; phylum Undinarchaeota; class Undinarchaeia; order Undinarchaeales; family JALTGF01; genus JALTGF01. The sequence continues at coordinate 5,872 of JALTGF010000130.1, read as the reverse complement.
AAGAAGGACTTTGAGAAAAGTGGAGCACTGGAAAAAGTAGTTATGTTTGTAAACCTTGCAAATGACCCGACAATTGAAAGAATTATCACTCCAAGAGCTGCGTTAACAGCGGCAGAGTACCTTGCATTTGAGAAGGGTATGCACGTGCTTGTTATTCTAACAGATATGCTTAACTATTGTGAGGCCTTGAGGGAAATCAGTGCGGCTCGTGAAGAAGTTCCTGGAAGAAGAGGATATCCAGGATACATGTACACTGATCTGGCTTCCCTTTATGAAAGGGCTGGGCGTATCCAGGGAAAGAAAGGATCTATAACGCAGTTGCCAATTCTTTCAATGCCTCAGGATGACATAACCCACCCAATCCCTGACCTGACAGGATACATTACAGAGGGGCAGATTGTGCTTTCAAGAGACTTGCACAAGAAAGGCGTGTATCCTCCAATAGATGTTCTACCTTGCCTTTCTAGAATCATGCAAAAGGGTATTGGAAAAGGCAAGACAAGAGAAGACCACCCTGGTGTTGCAAACCAGCTTTATTCTGCGTATGCAGAAGGCCGTGATTTACAGGATTTGGTTGCAGTTATTGGTAAGGAGGCACTTACAGATAGAGATAAGAAGTACCTGGATTTTGCAGAACAATTTGAGAAAAAATTCATTGCGCAAGGAAAAGATGAGGATCGCTCAATAGAGAGGACTTTGGAAATTGCATGGGAACTCCTTTCAATACTTCCAAGAGAAGAACTCAAGAGAATAAAGCCAGAGTATATCGAAAAATACCTAAAGTAAATTGTGAGTAAAAAATGGTAAAGATCCTTTCAGTAAACCCAACGAGAATGGAGCTTATTAAGCTAAAAAAGAAAATAAAGCTTACTACAAAGGGTCATCGGCTTCTAAAAGAAAAATTGGACGCCTTGGTAATAAAATTTCTTGACCTTATTAAGAAGGAAGAAAAAGCTAGAGGGGAATTAGAGGACTTCTTTTCAATGGCTTTTAAATCTCTTATTAGGGCACAGGCAATTTCTGGGGCGTTGGGGGTAACCAGTGCTTCTCTTGCAGTTAGGGAGCTCGAGGATGTTGAAGTTTCAACTAAAAACATAATGGGCGTAAAAATTCCACAATTAAACTTTCCAGAAGAGTCAAGAAACATAACAAATAGGGGGTATGGGCCAATTCAATCATCTATTGCAATCAATGAGGCAACCAGGGACTTTGAAAAAGCATTAAAGTATTCAATTGAAATGGCAGAGCTTGAAAACTCAATACAACTAATTGGCATGGAGGTAGAAAAAACAAAGAGGCGTGTCAATGCCCTTGAATACATAATGATCCCTCGGCTTGGAGCAACCGCAAAGTTTATAGAGATGCGGCTTGATGAAATGGAACGGGAAGACCTGTTCAGGCTTAAAAAAATAAAAGCAAAAATCTCAAAAAAGGTTGGTGAAAAAAGAAAATGACCACAATAGAAAACTTTTGGGAGCAAATGAAATCCAATAAATACCAGCTTAGGAAAGCAATTGTTAAACCGACATATCTTATTGCTAATGAGGGAATTTCTGTGAAATCTGGGCAACTTTATAAGATAAAAGTAAAAAAAGTAAGTGTCCCCGAAAACCGTACTATCTACCTATCCCCCTATCATGTGTCCGATCTTGGCTCTGTTTTATCTGTGGGGGAATCAATGCCAAAGCCAATTGATTTAAGGCGAAGCATTGATCACGTGTTGTTTATCTCTATAAAAAGTGGTAAAATCCAAAAGGGCGACACGCTTGGGCATTTAATGTTAATACCTCTTAAAATTAAAGATGAGTGATTGGCTTAAAAAGATAATGAAGGATCCAAAGAAGCGGGAGAAGTTTTTTCTTTTAATGACATTTGGCCCAATTATAACAAGCATCTTAATGGTAATTGGATTTGTACTGTTTTTACTAAGAGTTCTGCATATTATTTAATTTTCCCTGTGGCTTGTTGGGCTTTTTAAAGTAAAATTCAAATATGCCAATAATCACCAATATAATCCCTAATGCAATTAGGTAAACAGTTGTCTTTGATTTTTTGGCAGTGGGTAGTTCAGCTGCTGTTACATTTGTACTCTTGTTGTTCTCCTTTGGTTGTTGTACTGCTGCTGTATTGGTTCTATTTTCAATATTTGTTATGACTATTTTTGAGTATGCAGTTCCACTCGCACGACTTGAGGCATCTCTTGCATTTATCGTAAATGGGTATATCCCGCTTGGTAAGTTTTCTATTCCATTAAATAAAATTGTAAAGTTAAACTTTTGTCCGGACTCCAGGGTTGTATTTGGTGGAATAACACTATATGATACCCCATTCGGTAAACTAGTCAAGTTTAGATGAATGTCTTCCAACTTGAAGGGAGTGGCGCTTTTTACTTCAACCACAAATGCCTTCTCTGTAACATTCTTAGGAGCTGTTAAATATAATGTGGGAATTGATCCTCCTGCTCCTCCGCTGGTGGCAATAGTTCCTGTTGGAGCAGCGTATGTGATGGTCAGTGTGTGAACTGACCCGAGATTCACTGAAACATTTATCGTCTTCCTGTCGTTCAATAAGGTGTAATTGCAAAGATTTGTTTCAGTACATTTAATATTGTCATAGTAAATAACATAATCTGCAGGTTCTGGCATATTTATCTCAAAGTTAAATACTCCCTCGCCATCCAGTGAAATGTTTGCTTTCTTTAAATCATCTGGATTAAATACCGAGTACACCTGGGTCATTCCTGGCAAGTTTGTTGTAATTGGGGCTGGCATATCTGTTATGTATTTTATCAATACATAAGATGGTCTTATTGAGTCTGTTTTCCAATAAAAGTGTGTGCCGCCAAATTTGAATGAAAGCTTATACCAATCATCTTCATTTTGCATAGTCCACCCAATATTTGAAAATGTTGTTTGTCTGCTTACATATCCAGATGCCGGTGGAACTGATTTGTTCAAGTCTACTTGGTTATTATACGTTACTTCCCTTTGAAGCCCAACATATGGTTCGCCAGTGGCCTTGTACTGGTAATGGAGTGTTACATCCTGGATAGTTCCTTTTTTGTAAGCCGGGGGGATGTCTGGAGAGGCCTGGAACCAACTACCGTCCGAGTATGTTTCTGGCGTATTGGGTTCCCTAAATATTAATGGTTTTGCATATGTCTGTGGCAGTTGTGAACTCCTAACTGGTGCCACTCTTGGCCTAAGGTAATACTTAACAGACGCAACCACTTGTTGTGTCGTATTTTGAGTTTCTACATAAATTGGGAAATAATGATATATCTCGTTCCCATTACTATCTGAAATGTTTAGCACAATTGAAGTTATCCCTGGTATGACTGGGGTGATGTTTCCATAAATGTTAGTGGTGTTGTTTGTGTAAGCAATCCTAGTGCATGGCGGCAATGCAGAAACATTGTAAATCTGGCCAATTTGCTCTGGTGTCGAATTTGGCAGATGGAGCAAAATGTCAAACGGCTTTGTTAATGAAAGATTCACGTATTGGTCAGTTGTCAATGACAGGAATGAAGATTCTTTATTTGCATACATAGTGTTGTTTGTGTAATTTGTATTGGCACTACTCCTTTCAATAACATCCTGGGCGTTCCATTTGATTTTGTTCCTCTTTACGTTATTGTTTGAAGACCCGTAAATGTAGATGCCGACATTGTTCACCTTTATAATATTGTCTGATAGTTCATTGTACTGTGACTGATACAGATACGCGCCTCCTGCGTCATTTCTGTTAAGTGTGTTGTTCCCAATTATGTTTAAATAAGAATTTGCGGCAAAAATCCCATAGTTGTTATTTGAGTTTAGCGTGTTATTTGTTATGTTATTATCTACAGAAGTGTTCATAATCATCCCATAGGAATTTTGATTAATGACATTGTTTGAGATTGTGTTGTTTGCGGGATACCAATAGTAAGTATTGAATCCTGCGATCTTTATGCGGTAATCCAGATAAAATCCAGATTTGTTGTTTAGAGTTAAGGTATTATTAATAAATTTGTTCCACTCTGAGGAGGAATATAGGTAAATACCATTGTATGAATTAGAATCAATAGTATTTCCTGTGAAATTGTTTCTACTGGACTCGTACAGGTAAACACCATCATAATTTTGAGTAACTACATTTCCCGAGAGAGTATTATCAGAAGACCGGTACATATACATTCCATAATTATCATTTGAATTTATCGTATTGTTTATCAATGTATTATTTGATGAGGTATACATTGAGATAGCATAATTTGAATTTGAGTTTATTATATTGTTGATAATGGTGTTGTTTGAAGAATAAGAATTAAGGGATATGCCGTTATTACTATTTGAGCTAAGGGTGTTGTTAATGACGGTATTATTTAAGGAATAATGATCTAAAACAATTCCATAGGAATTATTAGATGACTCTGAGTTTTCAATTATGCTAGCATTTGTGTGAATTAATCTTATTGCATCAGCGTTTGAAACATTTACATTATTAATTGTTATATTACTACAATAAGCCAAAGTGACATGCTTTGTTGCATTTTCCCCACTTATAACGACATTTGATTCGTTGTAGAGATAATACACGGGCAGGCCTTCAACTTTGTTGGATGTGCCTATTGTCTGTTTATAATTATATATCACATAAAGATTTTCTTTACCATTTCCGGACATTGAGTTTCCAGTAAGGGTATTATTCGAAGATTCATCAATTCTAATACCATACTCTCCATTTGAGTCTGCGGTGTTGTTTATTAAACTCGCACGATTAGAATATACAGCAATATAAATTCCCTCATAAAGATTAGAACTTGCATTATTATCTATTAAAGTATTATTTTGAGCAGAATACAAAGCAATCCCAACCTGATTTGAGGTAAGATTGTTGTTTAAGATTGAATTGTTTGCAGAGCTGTCCCTAAATTCAATACCCATTTTATAATTCCTAATCACACAGTTTTTAACAGTAACATTTGACTTTCCTATGGCATAAATCCCATAGCCAACACTGTTATTGTTTCCCTGAATAACCGCGCCGTTGCAGTCAAAAGTAACTCCGCTTGCATTAATTCTAATTGCCCCGTTGCCATTGGTATCGTTCATATAATAGGTTTCTGGGCAGAGTTTTACATAGGAATTAACATAGTATTTATTTAAGCCAGAGAGATTTGTGCAAACGGGCGCATTAATAAGAGGATGGAAATCTCCTCCAGAAGATATGTTCCCATTTGAATTATATGGAAGCAGTGTATCTCCAAGAGCGTCCCCGTCTTTGTCAACGCCTGTATAGTCATCCCAGTAATTCCCGCCCAGGTACGGTCCTCCTAGAATATTTGTGCCTGCGGTCTTGGTTGTGTTCCAATAATTTGAGCCGTTTAAGTCCTCTGCATTGATATTATTGTTTGAAAAGTAGTTGTTGTAAATTAAATTGTATTCAGAATCTGTGGTTATGTTAATTCCAGCAATAGTGTTGCCTGAAACATTATTGGTTATAAAACTATTGTATCTTGAATGCGAGTAAAATAAGATTCCATTTTTGCTGTTCGTAATTAGGTTATTTGTGATTATATTAGATACGGCTGAGTCAAGGCGAATGCCACACCGAGAGTTTGAATCTACTTTGTTATTCGTTAAAGTGTTGTTTGAGGATGATCCGAGGTGGATGCCATACTGGGAATTTGAGTTTGCGGTGTTGTTTATAATTGTATTGTTGTATGAGGTGTATAGGTGAATACCATAGTGATTTGAGTTTGCCGTGTTGTTTGTGATGGCGTTGTTTAAAGAAGTGTCTAGATGAATTCCGTAATAATTTGAGTTTGCAGTGTTGTTGGTGAGGATGTTGTTATTTGAGTGGTAGAGGTAGATGCCAAACACTCCACTTG
>JALTGF010000129.1 GCA_027077325.1 archaeon | reverse complement strand
TCTTCTTCAATACAAATTGTTTGGATTTCATTCTTAGAGTTATTTAACTTGAGAAAGCCACTTAAAGCCACAAGCGCAGTTCTCTGAAAGCCCGATGTATTTGAGCCATCAATTACAGTTTTTCTCATAACATGAATTTCATCAACAACATTTGAGTTTAACATCAATGCAACTTTTAAAACAATGTCAAGTGCGTCTTGGTTCATTGGATGAGGCGGCTCTTCATCAAGCTCAACCAAACAATTTGAATCTGAAAAGAATTGGTAAACATAACTAATGTCCTTTAAGTGTGCCTGAATTGCAGCAGGATCCACTGCTCCAAGCTCTCCTGCAACTGCATGAAGTTTTCGCCTAACTAATAGGTCTGGCTCTTTATCAACTAATTCAGAAGGACAAGAACAAAAAAGTTTGTTTGTGTCTAATTGCTGATGTATTTCAAGCCCAATTTTCAATCCCAAATTTTTGTAATCCATTTTAGAATTAGTGCCCCTTTTTATGGTTTGATTCTTTTGCAACATCCCAAAGGATAAGCATCAAGACACCAGTGAGAAGTGGATTTAATGCAAAACCATAATCTTTTAAATCGCCAATTAATGCAAGAAAGAGATAGGTCCCAATCCCAAATGCAACAAAGGAAAGTGCCACATACTTAAATACTTCAACAGCAGAGGGTTTCATAGTTTTATAATTTGTTTTATATTTTAAATCCTTTTGGATTTAGTAAAGGAAAGTTTTTGGGTCGATCCTTTCATTAAACTCATTTGCGTAATTAGTTAACATCATTTCTCTTGCATTTTCCAAGTTCTTAGTGTGCCCAAGAACCCAGCCAAGTTTTACATATGCCGTTTCAGGAAGCAAGTCTTTTAAGTAAACAACTCCTGCATCCATTAATAAACGACCCGCACTGTACACACAAGGATCCGTTTTCCCATAAAGTGTTTGAGTTGTCATTCCAATAAACATTCCTTTGTTGATTGCATTTTTTATCACAGGAATCCATGAGAATTTTTTGTGCAATGGCTGTGTTGAAACATGACCAAAGCCGGTTCCAGCGAGAATAACGCCTTTATATCCTTGTTCAAGGTAATATTCTAAAACTTTTGGATTTGAGCCAGGATAGGAATAAACCAGTGCAACCTTTTCTTCAAATTTTGTGTCAAGCTCAACCTTAGAGTCAGACCGTGTGTTATGATTTGAATTTTCAATAATTATGTTTCCATCTGGCCAAATTTTTGCTAGAGGGAATTCATTTATTGGCCTAAAGGTATCTCTTCGAGAGGAATGCATCTTTCTAACCTTAGTTCCACGATTTGCAATGCAGTATTTATCTTCAGTACTTCCGTGCATTACAATTGCAACTTCTGCAATGTCGCTCAGAGCATAATGAGCTCCACAAACTAAATTCATAGCACCATCAAAAGAACCGCGGTCTGAGGATCTCTGAGCTCCAATTAGTGCAACAGGTTTGTTTAAGTTTCTAAGCATGAAAGAGAGAGCAGCGGCAGTGTAGTGCAAAGTGTCAGTGCCATGAGTAACAATAACGCCCTCAATATCCTTGCTATTTAAATCCTTATAAACTTGCTCAGCAATTTTTGCCCATTCCTCACTGCTCATGTCCTCGCTTAGCAATTGGAAAGGGCTATGGATATGTTTGATGTTTACAAAATTTCCCAACTCAGGGACATCTGCCAAAAGTTCTCCTGGCTTAGTATATGGAAAAACACCACCAGTTTTATAGTCCACTTTAGATGTTATTGTCCCACCTGTTGAAACCAAAGAAATTGCCGGCTTGCTAGAGTCAAATTTAACTTTTTTTAAATGCCTAATTTTTTCTTTCTCTGCAATTTCTTTCAGTTCCTTTATGTCATCTTTAGAAATTCCGATGTTATAGCCATTTGAAAGCTTGATAACAATATGATCCTTATCAGAAAGCTCCGTGCGGGGCATTAAAACCCCTTCAAAAGTGCCTTTGCTTGTCTTTACTTGAACTTTTATTCCAGGATTTATTTTCATAAAAAAATATAATGCTAAAGACTATATAATATTTAATATTAGACAAAACTATAAATTAGTTAAAGTTCTTCTAAAGGTGTTAAAATGAACCTGCTAAAAAAGTTAGAAAGATACAAAACAGCAACAGAAAGAGAACTTAGAAGATATATTTCTGAGAAAGATCCAAAAGAGCTTTATGAGCTAATGAGGTATCATGTATTTGCAGGCGGGAAAAGAGTAAGACCTGCCCTCTGCCTTCTTTCTTGTGAAGCAGTTTCTGGATCTTACAAAAATGCGCTTCCAATTGCAGCAGCAATTGAATTAACCCATGCTTTCAGCTTGGTTCATGATGATATAATGGACCACGACGATATGCGCCGGGGGAAGCCAACCGTCTGGAAAAAGTACGGGGAGGCACTTGCAATAAATGTTGGAGATGGTATTTTCACAAAAGCATTTGAAACAGCATTCAGATTAAAAAATATCCCAAACAAAAACAAAATCTTAGAAAATTTATCTAGGTCAATACTTGAAGTTTGTGAAGGCCAAGCAATGGACATTAGTTTTGAAACGAAAAAAATAGTTACATTTAGAGAATACATAAAAATGGCAAACAAAAAAACTGCGGCACTTATTAGGGCATCAACTGAATTAGGAGCTATGTGTGGCGGCGGGTCAAAAGAAGAAGTCCAGGCACTCAAGAAATATGGAGAGAAGATTGGTCTTGCATTCCAAATTTGGGACGATTACATTGATTTTGCATCTGAAAAAACTGGGAAGACTTATGGTTCAGACATAATAAAAGGGAAAAAGACAAGCATTGTTTGCCACGCACTTGAGCATGCTAACGAAACTCAAAAAAAGAAGTTAGTTAAGATCTTAGAAACCCCTGCAAAGAGAATGAACAAAGAACTAATTTTAAAAGCAGCAGGGATTTTAGAGGAGATAGGATCCATAGAATTTGCAAAGAATTATGCATTTAAGTTGGTTAGAGATGCAAAGAGAAGCTTAAAAGATGTAAGGGACAGCAGAGCAAAAGAGATATTACTAGAGTTTGCCGATTTTTTGGTTAAGAGAGAAGATTAGGAAAGGGACTTAAAAGGACTTATAGCTTTAGATTTCCCAAATAAACTGTATATAAATATTACTATGAGGCCAATCAGAGCCATTCCAGAAAGTTTTAGTTTGCCTATTTCCAGAGAAGCCAGGCCAGTTGGATTTTCATAGGTTTTATTTAGAGAAGCTTGGGCTTTGTTTTGAATTTGGGTTTTAGGTTGATAAATCGTTTTCTGAGGGGTGCTTTGATTTTCTGGTATGGTGGATAGTTTAGGTTTAGGTTGTTTATTAGTTTCATTTGTCAAGGGTATAGGCCCCCCACCTCCACCAGAAGAAATAGGATTGTTCTCATTTTGAGAGTTTTCAGTTTTTTTAACATGGACAAAAAATGACTGATTGTCTGAAAGTTTACCGTCAGATACAACTACAGTAACTTCATAATCCCCTGCATCTCCCGGCTCAGGTGTCCAGTACCAAGTCCCACCATCCTGTTCAAAAGGAAGTTCACTAATTAAACTAAAGGAGAGCGAGTCATTATCAGGATCAGATGCCTTTGGAGAAATAGCAACATCCTTACCTTCTGTAACATAAATATCCTCTAAATGCTCAAGAGTTGGAGCATGATTAATCTTTTTGATATCTACACTCCAGGTTATTGTGCTGTTAAAAGTGCCATCGGTCACTATCACTTTTAGAGTGTTATTCCCAACATAATTTGGAGCAGCCCTGAGCTCAAAGTAGTTTTCTGTGGTATTGTTTAACAAGTTGTTGTTGAGATACCACAGGTAGGTTAGATCACTTGCTGATTTAGCATTGACAACAAAGATTTGGCTCTCGCTTTCATTGATTGAAACACTTTCATTCGGAGAATAACTATTAATTTTAAGTGGGCTGCTTATTTTTACGATATTTGCATCTTCTGCAAGCATTACTCCCTGATAGTCAGTAGCAACTGCAACTAAAGTCAAATTTTGACCAACAATACTAGAACCGTAATTTGAAGGAGCAAATGAGAATGCCTTTTTGGTCTTACCTTGTGGGAAGTCCAAACTAATATTTTTAGAGTCAAGCAAGGTTCCATTTTCAGAATATGTTGAGAGGTAGAGAATGCCATCTTTTATTTCCTTAGAGGGATTTAGGTAAATTAAATTAACTGGCTCGCTTTCTGAGGCTTCAATTGAGTTTAGCGATTGGATATTTAGTGAAACTTCATAAATCATATCTTCTGGCTTTAGTTCATATGAATTATATTCATCTGTCCAAACACGTAAGTTCACATAGTCCCAATAGCTCACACTTCCTGAACTTATTCCATTAACTACTCCAAAAAATGCCACTCTAGATGCAGAGTTAGAGCACACTTGACCGGAGTATATTTCTTTCCCATCAATTATAACTCTCACGAGATTGGAAGTATGGTTATACTCAAGTCTGTATAGATGAAATTCTGTCGCATTTAAATCATAAATATGCTCTTCTTTACAATTAGTTTTTAAGTAAATTCCGTCGTTTTTTATTTTTAGGTTAAAGGCATCTTTAAATCCGAAAGATATGCCTCTGCCAAATTGACTAACTTTCATTCTTGTTTCAATCATAGAATTTAATGGCACTCCAGAAGGATTTTCAATTTCATATGTGTAATAGTTATCATTACAATCCTCTGAATTAGAACATTTATCTGGATCGTCTATTACTAGATAAGAACCGTTTACTCTGTTCTTATCTTCAGCGCTTCCGTGTGGGATCCATTTCATATTACTTTCATCTGGGAGCACATTCCCATCGTATCTTCTTAAAAGAGTGCTGTTAGTTGGATCCACCCACTTTGTGAGAGGTTTTGGAGAAACATCAGGGAGCAAGAACCGGTGTGGTCCCTGGGGATCGTTGTATAGTACTTCAATTTTGTAAGTCCCCGCTTGATTCTCCTTTCCATAAAGTTCAATTTCGTTTATAAGAACAGGAGAACAGGTATTAGAGGATCCACAGGAGTTTTTACAATTCACGACTAGTTTTATATACTTAGCATTCACAGGGCTAAAGGTGATTTCACTCCAGTTACCGCCCTCATAACATTTATCCATATATCCAACTTCGTCCCAATCCAGTTTATTGCTTGAAACATAAACTTTATAGATATATGCAGGAACTGAAATGCCGCCTTGATATTTAGCAAAAATCCTCACTTTGTTAAATCCTGTAAACCAATAATTGTTTTTGCCTTCAAATACAATATTGCATTCCCCTGAACTGCAACTACCTGTTGTCTCAGTGTTGTTGTCTATTAGTTTAGAAATACTGTTGCCAAATGAGCTCTCGATATCCACATATCTAGAGCTAAGATCTAGTTTAGACCCAGGAATTTCATTTAAAATATTAGAATTGTATGATAAAGTGTCGTTTAAAATAAAAGAACTGTTTGGCTTTATCCTAACTCCACCCCCAGCGAACTCATCGGTTACATTTATAGACTTATTTAAGGAGTACATTCTCGCCTCGATTCCATAAGCATCATAATCACCAGTATTTTTGAATTTTAAAACAAGAGAAACAGAAGAACTATTCCTGTTTACAAGATAGGGAGTTACCGCAAGGCTTGGACTTGGATGGTTATTAGGGTCATTTGGATCATGTCCCGTCCTTAGCTCGTCTCTGTCAGTATAAAAGTCATGGTCAGAATCTTGATAGTAGGTAAGCAGTATTTTTGAGCCACGTTTTGCTGGCTTTTCAAGAAAGGACTTGTTTGAAATATCTTCGCTTCGTGCAGTCCACCAACTCCAGTTTGTTACAGGATGCCCATCTATTGAGTGGATATGACCATCATTTAAGGTTAAGTTTATCTCTTTTCTTTTTGTATTTTGAACTAAAGTTATATGGTTCAATCTTTTTAGTACATCAAGATAAGTCCAATTTTCTTCTACTGGAACCAAAAAAGTTTTTAGATTTTCTCTCCCGCCAGAAACTCCCTCATCAATTTGAACAAGAACACCTCTATTGTAAGCGGAAACTGCCTGCATTTTTTCATCACAGTCATAATCCAGTACGCTAATTTCAATAGGGGCGCCATTGTCAATTGCCTTAATTTCTTCTAATCTAAGGGGAATTTCAACTGCTCCAGGATAAACTACGGACTCACCAGGAGGAAGATCGTTTATGATAGCGCCGGGCTCATTTAAGAACGGGAAAGTTTTCTCATAATTTCCAATTTTAACTACAAATCTAACATTGTGTATGTTTGTTGCTTTTTCGGTACCGGTATTGGATACTTTAAAATTAAACCTTAGGGAGCCCCATTCAGAAGTATCTTGTGTGTTAATTTCTGCCCATTCCTCAGAGCTTCCAATTGTATGCAAATTAACAGTTGAAACAGATGTTGAGTAGCTCACGACATCTGTTGTTGAAAATGTTTCAGAGTAGCTTGCCCCCTTTTCAGTAGTTTGCCCAAAAGACCGATAAGACGTTTTTTTGTTATGCGTGTCAACACTTACAGATGAACCTTTTTCAACATTAGCTGTGGATTCATCTTTGACAATATTTGCCCTTGACCAGGAAACTGAGCCCCCAATATGTGCATTTGGTCCAACTGAAACAGAACCGCCTTCCCCGGGTTTGTACCTTGCTCCAAGTCCAGCATCGATACCACCATTTGCTTCTGCACCATAAATGCTTTTCTTTTCCCTCCCTTGGACAGTTATTTCAGAATACATATCTTTTTGAGAAGACAGGGCATTCTTTGAACTTGAAGCATAAGAAATGTCTGCAGATTTGTTTATGATATCTTGATTCATTGAAGTTGTATGGCTTCCACCAATGCCCACTGAATGCATAACAGTTTTAGTTACAATTGTTCCATAGGTGTATTCCTTGGACTCTGCAATCCTGTGCTCAAAGGCAATCTCCTTATTAAGAAAGATTGTAAAGTTGTTGTCAATAGAAAACTCAAGATTAGGATATGCAGCAACTAACGGGTTGTCTCCTGGAGCTTTTAAATATCCTGGAATTTGCTCCCCGGAAGAGCTAACCCCAAAGATTTCCATCCGGTCATCAAAACCATCAAAGTCTGTGTCAGGCCGGAACGGGCTCGTGCCATAAATCTGGATTTCATCAGCATCTGGAATGCCATCCATGTCAGCATCAACGTTTTCCGCTTTTACAGTACTTGCCAGGATTAGCAAAATTAATAGGATCAAAATCCCGGCCAATTTTAATTTTATTATGTTTTTCATTTTATTTTTGAGAGCTCACGCTGGCTCAGAGAACCTACATAAATCCAGCTAAAGCCAACCTTAGGCACTGCTGTTGTCAGCAGCGCCCGCACAGACCTAGTTTTTAGGTCTGGGTTAAAAAATTCGGAGGAGAGTATTTAAATTTTTTTTAACTCAAGTTGGTTTATTTAGTTATAAACGCTCACTTTCGTTTCTTGGCCTTCTTGAGAAGCTCTTTAGCACGCTTTTTCCTAATCTTTTCAAGTTCTTTCTTTTCTTTCTCGCTCAATTTCCCCTCTGCCTCAAGTTTCTCAAGCTCTTCCATAGCAAGACCTGCTTCTTGTATTGGCTTCTTCTTCTTTTCCCACTCCTTTTTAGTCAAAACTGGATGAGGATAACTTGGAGCAGGATATCGCTTTAGGTAATCCTGCAAGATATAAAGAAATGCATATCCAGGACCCATAAATATTAAAACAAGAAGGATTCCAAGCACAATGGAAAGTGCCCAGGTTGCGGTTATGAATGCATAGATTGTTCCAGCGGTTATCAAAAGCAAAAGTGCCCATATGTAGGATGGTCTTATGACAAGGTGATAATTCCACCAAAGAGTTGCAATTCCATAGGTTGTTTTTCTCATTAGTTTTACATATCTCTCGCGGCCAAGAAGCCTAATTAATGATTTTTCCATGTAAAAGTAGATTATGTCTCGCCGATAAGAATCATAAAGCTGGTAGGCATTAAATAAATCTCCGTAAACTGCGCTTAACTTAAATCCAACCCACTCAGTATCCTCCCAAGAGTTCTTGACAATTGGCCTGTAGAAGTAAAAGAACTTCCACCAAGGATAATAGATTAATTCACGACTGGTAACAACAACATCCTCAGGATTGACCCCCTCAACGTAGGCAATCCACTGAATTGCTGCAATCTTCGCCTCGTGCTTTTCCATTGCTGGCCTGTAAACCATAAAATTAACGCCTGCTGGAAGCTTTGGCTTTTTTATCTTCACACGCGGAACCATATGGGTCACTTCAATTGTGTGAATTGCTTCCTGCTCAAAATAAGCGGTTTTTAATGACTTGGTAGTGTCATATTCAGGAGTTATATCAGTCCAAGTGTCAATCTGGCCAGTTAGCGCGTTTAGCCCAAAGAAACCTTCTTTCATCCCCTCGCCCTTTTTCTTTGGCGCCACATAGTAGGAAATTTTCCAGTACGGCTCATAGGCAAGTTCCTTTGTCCAGAACCAAATGCAATCAAAATTAACAAAAAGTTGCTTTTCAAACCACCACTTTAGTTTCCACCTAACCTTTTCGTAATCCCAATAAATAGGATATGCAGGAGCATTAAACCACCATCGCTCCTTTGTCATTGCTTTACCAAGCAATTGCTGGACTTTTTCAGGAGTTAAGATGGTTACATTTGCAGGAACCCCTGCCTCTGCAGCATCTGGCGTGTATCCTGTAACAGTCAACAAAAGAGCAGAATGGGCATCAGCGTGTTCTCTTATTTGAGAAACCTGCTCTACATCGGCTGGTGTGACAGGTTCAGGTCCACGCTTATACCTTACAATAATTCTGCCAAAAGGCCGTTCAATGTCTTTCTTTTCCGCAAGAACATCAACCTTGTAAACAATTCCCTCTTCCTCTTTTTTTGGAATTTTTGAAAGTTCAGTAAGAGTTCCAGTCTCATGCTCAAGCGG
>JALTGF010000128.1 GCA_027077325.1 archaeon | reverse complement strand
CATAGTAAAAGTCCTCTGAAGGATTAGAGGTCTTTTCAATTGAATTTCCATTGCTGTCTATTGGCTCAACATACTGCGAGTCATAGCAAAGTTCAATTTTGTACAACTTCTTATTTCTAACAAATCCCCCACCAAGATTCTTTATGTCAACTGAAATTGTAAAATCTTTAGTGGGATTAGAAGGATCAGTAACTATTACTGGCCCATTTGGAGCTATTATATTTAAACTAAGAGGAGCAGGATTGCTTAAAAAGTTTAACTGCCCAACTTCAAGGTTTCCACCTTTTTCTTTCCAGTTTTCAAAACTTGTTAAAGCGATATCTCTTGATGCAGTTGTGCTGTAATCATAAGAAACCCTTGCTGAGAATGTGCTTGGGCTCCTCCCTTCTGGAAATGTGTTTGGAACATTAAAGGTAATTTGCTGCTCTGCAACTTCTCCCGGAACCCCCAAATTGCGATCTGGAGGATCCAGTTTGCCGATAGGTATTTGCTTATTACAAGAATAAGGAGTTCCATCTGAAAGAGTCCCTGTGTTTATTGACCCACAATTAAAAAGAGTTACATTAACATTGCTTGCTTTATAATAACCATTGTTTTGAACAGATAAGTAAAGAGTTGCAGTTCCGCCTGCTTGAACTTCAGATACAACTGGATAAAAGTTAGTAAATGTGACGCCTACTGAAGGAACACTTGTAGGGGTTTTGCTTGGGCCTCCGCCACCGCCACCAGTAGAAATGC
This sequence comes from archaeon, assembly GCA_027077325.1. Lineage (GTDB taxonomy): Archaea > Undinarchaeota > Undinarchaeia > Undinarchaeales > JALTGF01 > JALTGF01. Next base: position 2,352 of record JALTGF010000128.1, on the reverse strand, counting down.
ACCCTGCAAATAAAACAACAATTGCAACTGCAATTGCAAGCCAAACTTTGTTCATGGATTTAAAATTGTTTTTTGTATTTTTATACATTTGCTTTTAATTATTATTGGAAAGTTGGCTTTCCGCCTCCTGGTGATCCACCTCCACCACCGCCTCCGGATCCTCCGCCTCCTCCAGATCCGCCACCAGAGCTACCGCCACTAGATGTTTCACTAGTGCTCTTCATTACTTTAATGTTTAAAGGGGGAGTGTCAATATAGTAAGTGTAATTTGCAGTCACGCTTACAATGTACGAAGAGGAGCCACCATCAAAAGGCAAATCACTTAAGGTGCATTTCACGCTTCTTGCTTGCTCGGCCCCAAACAACTTTACTGTTTTATCAGTTCCGACATTTTCACAGTTTATACTCGATGCAGGGATGTTATGCGCTCCAGTAACTTTAATAGCAAAGTTTCGAACCTCATCGTTTATGACATGGCCTGTGCCAGTATTTTCTATAAGTAAATCAATATGAACAGTTTTAGATGTAGTGTCCGATGAAACTTTAAATGGAGGGGTAGGCGTTATTTTAATTGAAACCGGTCCAACTGAATTTGTTGAATAGGTATGGAAACTTCCAGGACCAAGTTCGTTGTATGTTTTAGCGCCAACAAGGTAAATGTTTGTAGTTGCAGAACTTGCATAGTCGTAAGTTATCCTTCCAACTAACGACTTGATCTGGTCGTTTTGAACAGAAGGCGCTGTTAAAGTCCAGAATACCGTTGTTGTTTCTCCAGGAAGCCCAAGTTCAGCATCTGGAGGCAGAAGCGTGCCAACATTGTTCGTTAATGCGCCAGTAAACCCAGAAGTTTGGTATATTTCTGAAACAATATTTGTTGCTTTTGAATTTCCAACATTTTGGAGGGTTAAACTTATATCTGCAGTATCTCCCGAGTCAACTTCTTTTTGAGAACTAAAGTCAGTCACGGCTAAGCCATAACTGTAACTTTTTGTTGGACCTGAAGTTGATGGAGGCTTCGTCTTTGTGCTGCCAATACAACCAGATAATGTCAATATTAATAACAGAAAAAGCAGCAAAGCAATTTTTGAAGTTTTCATAGGAGATAATTGTAATTACATATTTAATAAACTTTTTGCAATGCTTTTCAGCCGTTAGATGATTTAAAAATTTAAATTGGTGCCTTTATAGTTATAGGTATGACACTACTATCAACACGATATCTATAGGTTGCCTCTGCTCTTATCTGGCAAGAGGTTTCTGCATTGGGATCATTTATTTTGAAGGTTAACGCATAGGTTTTTCTTGCTTGCTGGCCTTGAACCATCCTTACACCAGTTTCAGATATGCTTAATGGCGCAAAACTGCCATCTGGCTGCTTAACATTACAAGTTGCTCCAAAGCCAGAGATATTTAATGAGTCAATACAATCAAGGGCACCGGTACAATCGCCTTTCTTATTTGAACTACTAATAGAATGCCCGTGTGGAGTGGCTGAACTCTCAATGCGCCCATTCCAGTTATTATTTACAATAACGGTAATCCTAACTGTTGCCTCGCTTGGGGAATTCCTAAGGATGACTGGCTGATTTGCAACAATCTCAATGTTTAAAGGGCCATTCGAACTGCTAGAATCGATAGGAAATGCAGCCTGGCCTTTTTCGCGTATTATGTCTCTAGGGACAAAATGAATTGTTGCAAAACCTTGCGTTGAATAATTGTAATACACTCTTGCTTGAAGCTCTTCTGTTCTATCCTGAGTAATATTAGGCGCAGTTATTTCCCAGGTAAATTCATCTCCGCCAAATACATCTTGTATTGGTGGCTCTATATCAGCCGTTGCATTTACATAGATGGGATTAATTGTAAAGGAGCCTCGTCTTATTAAAACACCATCAATGTCCTTTGCAGTACTGTCGCCCCGGTTCTCGAATGAAACTGCAAAATCCATTGTTTCTCCAGAATCAACAGAGTTAAAATCTGTCTGCGCGTTTGTTATAACTAAACCAGGAAGTTCACTAGGCTGCTGATTCTTTGACGAGTTTCTTGGCCCAAGACATCCTGAGAAACTTATAAGTATTGCTAGCAATGCTAAAACCGCTAAAAGATTTCGCTTTTTCATTTTTGCACTTTAAAATTTTAAACAGTGGTATAATTAACTGCGTTTGGCTGCACTGTGCTTGCCGTGTATCCTTTATACTTAACTTGTGCAGTTAAGTCATAGATTCCATTTGAAGTGCCCATATCTGGGACAATTGGATATACTTCCCACCATTGATTTGCAGCATCATAAGTAACCGAAAGAGGTGTTCCAGCTTCAGCACCACTGCCTCCAGGGTTTGTAACAGGAGTGTT
>JALTGF010000127.1 GCA_027077325.1 archaeon | reverse complement strand
ATTGCAACGGTTTTGGAGGAATTATACAAAGACGAAATTGATGAAGTCGTGAATGAACTTGTCTTTTATTTTTCTAAGGCACGTATTATTGACAAAGAATTTAGGTACTCCTTGATTGCAGGGGACGTTGCAACTTCCAAGTATGCATATGATGAAGCAATAAGCCATTATAAGAACGCACTCAAACTCCTAGAGGAAATTAAAATAAAGAACAAGCCCAATGAAAAAATTTCAATTTTGAAAAAACTTTCAGACTCATTTGTCTACATGGGGAACTGGAAAGAAGCAGCTATTTATTATTCTAAACTGTTTAAGGAAGCAAAGACAAAAAAAGATGAAACACTTATGGCCGAGATTTATTATAAATTGGGGACAACCGAGATACAGGAAAGGAAATGGAACCAGGCAATTGAAAATTTTGAGAACTCCCTTGCACTTGCAAAAAAAATAAATGATAACTTACTTGCTGCAAATGTTTACTATGGATTCGGAGAGCTCTGGCTGAATAATAGCGAGTATAAAAAAGCCATTGATAATTATAAATTGAGCATAGAGTATGCAAAAAAAATAAAAGGAAGTGAATCTTTAATCGGTCAGACCTATCTCGGTTTAGGGTATGTTAATTTACATGAGGGGAATCATAAAAAAGCGCTTGAGGACTATGATAAGTCACTTGAGTACTTAAATCGCTCTAATGATTATTATTGGATTTCAAGAGCATATAACCAGATAGGAGACCTATATAGAGAGGAAGAAGATTATAAAAAGGCACTTGATTGTTATGAAAAGTCAATAGCAATCGCAAAAAAATACGGGTATCGTAGATGGGAAGCTTACGGCCTGAGCGACAGTGCAGAAGCTCTTGCAAAAAATGGCAAACCAAAAGAAGCATTAGAGTCCCTTGAAAAAGCAATTCAGATTTATGAGAAAATGAAAGAGGGGTATGCATTTGCAGCAGTTAATATGATTTATGGGATTGTATACAGGGCCGCAGGAAAGTATGACAAAGCTGAAGAACATCTAAAAGAAGGAATTAAACTTTGGAAGAAATACAATTATAGTTATTACGAAGCACAAACACACTCTGAGCTTGCAGAGTTATATAGAGAAATTAAAAAGAAAGAAATGGCAAAAAAGGAATTTGAGATTTCATTAGAGATGTACAAAAAGCTAAACGCAAGATTTCACATAAAAAGAATAGAGAAGGAACTTAAAGGATTATAGAGATTTCACATATATTGGGATAAAGACGCTGTTTTTATTTGAGACAAAGTCAAAATAGACAGGTAGTTTCTTTTTCAAACCAACCTCTGATTTTTTTTCAATCATACAACTTCCAGGAGGAAAAGTACTCCTTCTTAATCCACGACTAACACTTACGCCAGAGAGGTAGCGTTCTATGAAATCAGGAACTTCAAGCAATTCATAGCTATTTATGCCAAGATCATTAAGAATTTCAAGTAGGTCTTTCCACCCACTATTCCATTCAAAGCCCCTTTGTTTTCCTTCCCATACAAAGTCTTTAATTTTAAGAAGATTTTCTTTAGAAATTGATTTGCTAAGTATCAATATATTTCCCGGGTTTACCATATGGCAAACTCCACCAGGTTTTAAAACCCTAAGAAGTTCATTAATCGCAGAAATTTTATACTTGACTTGGTAAAACGACCATATGCTTAGAACTTTATCAAATGAATTATTTGGACAATGTGTTAAGTGGGCCATATCTTCAACATAATAAACAAGATTACATCTTGTATTTAGCACATCTTTGTCATTTTTAGAATCAAACCATTTATAACAAAAATTTTTATTAACAAGCAAATGGTGATCAATATCAAACATATGCTTAAATCTACTTAGATGAATTTCTTTGTTTATGACTTGGTGCTCTTTTTTAAGTCTGTCTTTAATTTTACTTGATCTTTTCCCATATTTTTTATTAAATTCTTCAGAACTCAAAAGCCAAAAATCAAAATACTCACTACCAATTTTAAGACCCTTATCATTTATATCAACACAGACAAGCTTGCCGGTTTCGCCAATTTCATTTAAGATCCCTGGAGCAGCATAAGCTCTTCCACAACCAGCGTCTAAAACATATGAACCTTTTCTTAAGTTGATCTCTGGGAGGTTGTACCAATCAACTATAAATTTATATATTTCAAAAGACCTATTATTAGCCCTAGTTATTTTCTTTAGATCTTCAACATCTCTGCACATAAGGAATTTATTTTAAAGATTCTTCTGGGCAACCATATTTAATTCTTAACTTTTTAAATTCCTCATCATCTAACTCTAAGACCTCAAATTCGTCTGGACTGAGAGATAAGTGGGGAACTAAACTTTTTGGAACAATCATTGGAATTTTTCGCTTTGACATTTTGCATACACCTCAATTTAGTTTTAGATATTGAAGCTATTTAAACATTTGGTTTTAAAAACAATAGCTTTGTAGAGTACGATATTTTTTGTTTTCTATAAATCTCTTTTTAAAGCAACTGGCAACTTGTCATAATACCAACTAACTGAAGCCACATCTTTTACTCCAGCTATGGAAGCACAAAGCTCTTCGATTTCTTCCTTTGAGCTGGCTTCCACCTTGAGGAGAATTCCCCCTCTTTTAGTGCTTATTTTTTCTATTTTCATTTTAGTAAAGCTCATATTGCTCGACTGAAAGGATTGGATGAATTTTTTGGATTCTCTCCTCTGGCCTGTTTGAAAAGTCAATCGCGTGAATCACTTGCAATTGTTCATCCTTTTCAGCAAGCAGGACTTCAACTGCTTTTTGCTTCTTGAACAGAAGCTTATTAAGTACTTCCTCCGCGCCCGGGCACCTGTAATATCTTGGCTTTCCGGGAGAACAAGTGATAAGTTCCTTATCCTCTAGTGACTTTAACACTTGGTAGATTTTCGTTAACGGGATGTTACCAAGCTTGCTTATTGTGAGCGCAGTTGCCTCCCCCTTTGCAAAGAGAACAACCATAGCTCTTGACTGATACTCTGTGAGGCCGAGCATTTGGAGGTACTCTATGTTTTCCCTCATTTGCACCACCCAAAGAATTGCTGAGTGGGAAAATATATAAGGTTTCACTGGGAAAGCCATTTAGAAAATTGTCCCAAATGACTTCTTTTCTTGAGAAAAGTTTCCAAATGAGTTAAAAATTAAAAAGAAGAG
>JALTGF010000126.1 GCA_027077325.1 archaeon | reverse complement strand
GTTGTAGGAAACATTTAAAGTGCTAGTTCCATTTGAAAAGTAAAGCGTTGCCTGTGCGGTTAAGTTGTCAGGATCTGTAAAGTTAAACAAGATTGCAGGAGTATTATTAGTTGTCTTTGTGTTGTTTTGAGACATAATATAAATGGTTGGTTTTTCCTGTGCAAGATTTTGATTGCTCACTAAGCTAAAGTTCTCAGGCGAATAAGGAATTGAAGTCCCATTGACAATTATTTGCCAGTTTCCATTCATAGGATTTGAAACATAAACTTGCTCAACAGGATTTGTATCATCTTTTTTGTTTCTTACTGCTGGAGCGGAGGGGTTTGAAGGGTCAAGTGTCCATGGATAAATTTGCGAGCCATTTGGAGCAATTACTACTAGGTCGAGATCATTTACAAGTTCCTTTGCCGCTTCAGGCGCTCCAGGATAGTCATCCCAGACAAGAGTTACTTTAAGCTCAGACGAGTTAATGACGTGAGCAGTATAATTTCTTGCTTGACCATTTGAAACTGCACTTTCAACTATGTAACTCGAACCGTTTGAAAAATTATCAATCTTAACTAAATCAATGGCACGGGTTGCATTAACTAAGCCATATCCAGTTGTGTAATCTGGACCAGTTTCATTTAAGTCAAGAGCAGTTTGTATTAGGATTCCCTTAACGGTTGATGGCCATGGGAACTTTTTATGAGTGTTGTTGTACTCTTTGATTACAAGTGCAGAAATCCCAGAAACAACAGGCGCAGCCATTGAAGTTCCTTGATATACAACATAAGTAGTCGTTGGATATGTTGACTTAATACCATGGTCTCCGCCAATTTCACTTCCAGGAGCGACAATGTCTGGTTTTAAACGGCCATCGTCAGTAGGGCCCCAACTTGAAAAGTCAGTCATTCCTAAAGTGTCTGAATAAATTGCCCCAACAGTAATTGTGTTCTTTGCAGTAGCCCCAGGTCCAGGGCTCGTGTTGTACTTAAACGCAGACGGATTACAGGAAGCATTGTAATTTTTATTTCTTTCATTCCCTGCAGCAAAGACAACTATTATTGCTCTTGAAGTGTTGTAGCCATTTACAAGGTCATCATAAGCACGGCTCCATGAATTGTATAAACCTAGATAGTCACAACTTGTAGAGCTTATATCATAGCTCCAAGAATTTTGAGAAAGCACAGCACCATAATCGTTTATTGAAGCATTTGTTTCATTATAAAGTTCGTCAAGCGTGTTTGGCCACTCATAGGTTATTAAAGTTGCATTGGGAGCCATCCCTTTCCATTGCCTTGCAGTCCCATTATTTACAACACTATTAGATCCATTTCCAAGCATAGTTCCGGCCACATGTGTTGAGTGTGCATTAGTAGAGCCATCGCCTGGATCACCGACAATTGTTCTTGAATTGAAATCAGTATGATTTGCATGCCCAGCATCCCACTCGGCCAGAACAATTCCTGAGCCATTTAAATTATAAGGAGCGTGCTGAACTGTGTCAGCTGAAGTTGCATTTCTCGCACCGTCATTTGTAACTGCTAGTTGAGGCGGACCTGGCTCAACCCATTCAACAATGTCATTGTTTGCAAATTCTTGCAGGGAACTTTCAGGAATGCTCACTAGCCATGGCACTTTTTTAATTTTTGGCTCCTCAATAATTTTTCCGTAATTTAAGAGATACTGCCTTGCACTTCCTTCTGAAACATCCCTGTAAAAAAGCACTTGCAAGTTAATAGTTCCATCGCCGTTTTTGATATAGTTGGGGATACCGTGGTTAAATACTGGATCAAGTTTGTCTTTGACATTTAAAGTTTTAATAAAAGTAGTGCTGCTTTCAGAAGCAATTGAATTTAACCTGTTACCCTTAATTGAAGCAATCCATGCGTTTTTAGGAATATATTCCAGTAAGACAACATTATGTTGCTTTAACAAACTTTTTTCTTTATTTGTTGGCAAATGGTCAAACTGTATTAAAACGTGAACTTTTTCTGAAGACACTTTGCTGATAGATGCTGTTGAAAGAGTTGCTTGCGATGGCAAAATTTTTCCGGACTTCATAAAAATTGGACCTGCAGTATTATTGCTATAAAGAGTCCCAGAGGAAGCTATGCACAAAATTAACGCCAAGGCAAATACGAAGAATGTTTTCAAATTCATCATAATTAGTAATAGGTATTGGTTTATAATATTTGTTTAATATCTAAATAAAATTCACTATTTTTAACTAAAAATATTCCACTAAAAGTATAGTTCCCTGGCTCAATGTCGCAATTTAATTTAGAAGGTGTTCCACTGCACTTGAGGGTTTTTGTTCTATTTAATAAAAATACAGAGTTTGAGTCATCTCTTAAGGCCAAGGCACAGGAAACAAAAGAAGCATCCTCGCTTGTTTTGATACAATTCACTTTGTTGACTTCTCCATTTACTAGGACTAATTTGCCATTAAATCTCTTGCTATTTGAAGTAAGATCATTTACATTCAAGTTATGAGGAATAAAAAAGACAGCGAATAATGATATGAGTAATATTACAGCAAATAAGAGATATTTTTGATCCATACAATTATAATTGAGACGTGTTTGACAAAGCTTTAAAACCACGCTTGGTCAAGCCAACTTTAATATCATCAGGGTTATCCAGATTTGAATAAAGTTCAATTAACTCATTATCCAATAGTTCCTTTAGAAGCTTTTTCGTAGAATCGTCTTGAGAATCTAAATTTGAGATAAACTTAAGGGCGTCATCCCTTGCCAATTTCTTTACATTTTTATTGTTAGAAAGGTCCACACTCACACCACAGCAATACAAAGAGTGCGTAGTATTTAACTTTTTCCTATGCCCACAGGCGTGCGGTTATCTAAGTCGGATAGTTTCAAGATTTTTTGGTGCGTAGGTGTCTATGCCATAGGTTTTGTATATAGAGCTAGCAAGATCAATGCATTTGTTACTCTCACCATGACAGACAAGAACTTTGTCAGGCTTTGGCCTGAGTTTTCCAACAAAATTCATAAGCCCATTCCGGTCACTGTGCCCTGAGAATCCCTCAATTGTCTCAACACCCATCTTAATTTCTAGGGCCTCTGTTTTCCCTTTTTCATTTTCGACAGTTACTGTTCTTTTTCCTCTTTGAATTCTGCCCCCAAGTGTGCCTTCACCTTGGTAAGAAACAAACAAAAGTTGGTTCTTTTTATCCTCTGCCA
>JALTGF010000125.1 GCA_027077325.1 archaeon | reverse complement strand
TTTAATCAGTTGGTCAAAGACCTAAAAGCAAGAAAGGAAAGATTGATTGATAACGAGGAGGCATATATCAGTTTTCTCAAATTTAAATTAGCAGGAACGAGATATTTCAAGATTACTCACGACCTCAATTATGTTACTGCTTACATTGACCGATTGACAAGTTTGTAAAATAGGATACATTGGCGTGGCTCGCAGTTGGGGTATCCTATCTGGGAGCCACACCAATTGAATTAAACTTATGGACCAAATAAAATTATGCCCTCAATGCGGGGCAGAGATGAAATATCACCCACCGGGAATTTCCAAAAAGACAGGCAAGCCATATAACGCTTTCTATTCTTGCCCTTCTTGCGGATATACCGAATGGACAGATAGAAAATATCAGGGAGGATCTCAATCCCAGCCCAAGAAGGTAGAAAAAATGTTTCAAGAAAAACAGCAGAGAATTCAGGAGCTCCATAAAGACAAAAAAGACAACATAAATTGGATAAATGCGCTCAATAATGCTGTTTATCTGATCGCTCATCACCCAGCATTCGCCAGAATCACCGATAAGGTAGAGTTAGCCCAAGAGGTCAAGGTTTGGAGAAGAAACTTTTACAACGAGACCATTAAGGGGCCAGAAATAGTCCAACCCAATGATCCAGATATGGACAAGGTTGAGGACTTGGCCTCTAATGGACAATTCTAATAATCCTACTCCCCTGTGCGTGGATCTGTCTCTGGGCTGACGCCAAAGGGGCCAGCAGATAAGGAGATATATACATCGGCAGGGGGGTTGGAATAATTTATGTTCAAAGTCCGAGACAAAAGAAATAAAAAATGGTTCATCGTTGACAATGAATATCTCAATGGTTATGGGCGCACCTTAGGACCAATTGGAATCGCTGTTTATGTTGCCTTATGCCGCTGGGCGAATGAAGACCAACAATGCTGGCCATCAAGGAAAAAGATAGCCGAAGAAATCGGTATTTCAGAAAAGACCGTTAAGAAATATTTAAGGCTCTTAAAAGAATACAATATCATCGCCGTTGAGCAGAGAAAAGACGAACAAAATAAGTTTAAAACCAATGTCTATTTTCTGCTTGATAAGAGCGAATGGGGGAAACCGTGGGGAACTAAATTACCCACGGGAGCCGTGGGGAAACAGTTACCCCCTAACAATACTAATATAACTAATAATTTATTATTTAATAAATTAAATAATAAATCATTAGTTACTGGCAAAGCCAGTGCTTCTAAACAGAAAAAGACTCCCAAACCAGAAATTGACGAAATAATTAACTATCTTAAAAGCACATTAGACTTAAAGGAATTAGATGGCTCGCGCAAGCTCAACCGCCGCTATGCCAACCTGCTCCTTCGCAAGTTTAAAAGCGTGGAGCTGATAAAAAAGGTCGTTAAACTTGCTGCGGCGGATAGGTTTCACCGGGCTAATCTAACCAGCGTTAAATATCTTTATTACAATTTTGTCAAAATAGTCCAATCCTATCGGGCAAAACAACAAAAAGAAAAGGGCGAGGATATGGACTATTGGGAGAAAAAGGCGCAACAATTCAAACAAAAATATGAAAGATAAAAAACCAGTTGAACTTCACAATTACACTATCAAGATTTATGAATTTGAGGGCGCAGAGATTTTCGAGGTCTCGGTCGAAATCCCAAGACTGACCCTCAGGTTCCTCAAATCTTTATTAGAATTGATTGAAAAATATGGCCGAAGATGAACCGCCGCTTAATTGGTTTTGGTGGTTAGTAATTATTGGCTTGGCGACACTATTGGGAATTCTTATCTGGTCAATCAAAAACCCGCCGAAGCTACAACCTGATTTATTCAAGGTCAATTATCAAGACTATCAAGAGCCTTATGTTTATCAAACAGCGATGCCAATAGCGCCAGTGTTCAGGACTTATGCAGTGATAACTGCGTATAATCCAGTTCCTTCTCAAACAGACAGCACTCCTGATATTACAGCAAGCGGGCAGAAAGTAAGAAAAGGAATTGTGGCTTGTCCAGCTTGGCTCAAATTCGGAACAATTGTAGAAATTGATGGGAAATTATACGAATGCCAAGACAGAATGAACGCCAGATATGCTTGGAAATCTCATTTTGATATTCTGATGTTTGATTATCAGCAAGCCCGTGAGTTCGGGAAACAAATAAAGCAAGTAGTTATTTACAATTAAAGGGGTCCAGATAAAATATACACGACTGGCTTGTGTCTGGGCTCCTCGAGAAATCATGAGAAAACAAAAGAAAACAATTAAGTTTACCCGAAAAGATATTCATTGTTTTGGATTTCCCCCTGCCAATTATTCTTGGTATATGGAAAAAGAGGATTATTATGTGGATATTTCGAGAAAACATTTACTTCGCTTACTCTCTCCACTGGAGGTTAAGATTTATAAAAACGATAAATTCATCGGAAGGATAGAAGAAGAAGATTGGGAAACAGAGGAAGAACTAATAAGGAAAGTAAATCAATTTATTCAATCTTATGACCAAAACCCAAAAGAAAACAATTAAAGAAGAGATAAAAGTTTTATCTTTAGTAAAAGATGAACTTTATAGATGGCTACAAGAAGGCACTCTTCTTTCTCTTACAAAGAATATGATTGACGACTTGACGATAAAAGATATACAAAGAATGCCATTGTTAGACCAACAAGGGGGAGACGGTGAACTTGCTTGTTTTATTGTTTTTAATTCTATGGAGGTTTTAATTCCTTACGATAAACTTCCTAACGCTCAAGAAGAATGCAATAAAGCAGTAAAATGGCTTGTGGGGGAAATAACAAGAAACCTATGACCAAAACCCAAAAGAAAACAATTAAGGAACTATGACAACCCAACAAAAAAAGAAACGATTAAGGAGTAAAGCAGATAAATTGTGGATGTTTGCCTGCCTCAAGAAATGGGGCAATCAATGCGAGCTATGCGGCAAACCAGCTGAACAGGTTCATCATTTCTATCCAAAGGGAACCTACGGGCATTTAAGATATGACCTGGATAACGGTGTGCCCCTATGCAAGGGTTGCCATTTCAAATTACATCATAAAGATGCTTCATTGGAAGCAGAAATCAGAGAACGAAGGGGCAAAAGATGGTATAAAAGGCTTCAAAAGAAAGCCCAAGAAAGGCCGAGTAGCTATTATACCATCAGCTGGCTCCAAGATAATATTAAAAGATTACAATCTTATTTAGATGAAGAAGAAGACCAATAGAAAATTTAGCGATCGTCTTTTATCAAGA
>JALTGF010000124.1 GCA_027077325.1 archaeon | reverse complement strand
AGCAAGCATCCGCCAAAAGCCAGAAAAAGTATCGAGGACCAACTGGATAAGGCGATACAACATAAAAAAGCAGGGAATATTTCTCTTGAAAGTTTAACAAAAATTGTTGAGGAAGCCATTAGTGAAGCTGAGAAAGGCGCTTCAAAAGAAGAAATCAGAGACTTGATTGAGGAGATTGTTAAGTCCGAACTTGAAAAAGAAGAAAAGAGAAGGGCATACTACTTGCAAACATCTAGTGCAGGGATCGCGCAGGAAAGGAGAGCCATTGGCCAGTTTAGAATCCCACTTCCATCTATTGAGAGAAGCGGAACTCTAAAAACGCCAAGAGCATTTGGGGCAGAATGGAAAACAGAAGACTTAACAAAAGTTAACATAACATACCCCCTTTATTTTAAAGGTGGAAAAGTCCACGTCTATGCTAATATTAGATATGACCCTGAAACTACAGGTCTTTTGTATAGGGTAATTGAGCCAAAGTTGACGATACCAGAAAAAGGCATGCTGAGCAAGATAGAGCACGCACTTGTTGACGAACTTGAAGTTGATTTTGCAGAGTTGAAGAGAGAAACCGCAGAGCGCTATTTGGATGAAAAGGTACAGGAGGTAATTGATTACTATGGATTAAAGATGTCTGAGAGAACAAGAGAACTAATAAATTATTACATAAACCGCGATTTTATAGGGCTCGGCATGATCGAGCCGCTTTTCCAAGATCCAAATATTGAAGACATAAGCTGTGATGGAGTGGGAATTCCGATATATGTGTATCACAGAGACCCACGTTTTGGTTCAATTAGGACAAACATAATGTTTCTAACAGAGGACGACCTTGATTCATTTGTGATGAAACTCGCCCAAAGGTGTGGGCGCGCAATAAGCGTTGCAGACCCGCTTCTTGATGGGGCACTCCCGGATGGTTCACGTGTTCAAGCAACATTTGGGACAGGAATTGCAATGAAGGGCTCAAACTTTACCATTAGGAAATTTATGAAGAGCCCATTGACATTTGTGGATTTGCTAAATTATAGAACAGTGAATTCAGAAATGCTTGCATATCTTTGGCTTGCGATTGAACATGGAAAGTCCATACTAATTGCAGGACCAACTGCTTCTGGTAAAACCACATTATTAAACTCGCTTTCATTGTTTATACGACCAGAATTAAAGATTGTAACCATTGAAGATACTCCAGAGCTTAGGCTTCCTCACGAGAATTGGGTCGCCTCAGTTGCAAGAACTGGATTTGGACCTGAAGGGATGAGTGGAAAAAAACTAGGCGAGATAACATTATTTGATCTGTTAAAAGCGTCTCTCAGACAGAGACCAGATGATATAATTGTTGGAGAAGTTCGTGGAAAGGAAGCATATGTGTTATTCCAGCAAATTGCAACAGGACACCCAGGGATGAGCACAATTCATGCAGATTCATTGCAGGCAGTTATAAACAGGTTAAGAACTCCACCTATTGAACTGCCGCCTAGCTTAATTCAACATTTGGACATTCTAATTGTCATAACAAGACAGAGATTAAAGGGCAGATATGTTAGGCGTATTAAGAATATTACTGAGATAACAGGATATGATATTGATAGAGACAGGCCAGAAACATTAGTTTCGTATGTATGGGACCCTGCAAGTGACAAGTTTAAGTATCTTGGAGCAAGCGCAATTTTAAAAAACATAATGGAGATAATGGGGAGCACCCCCGAGGGTATATATCTTGAAGTTCAAAGAAGAATGAAAGTAATTGAGTGGATGCAATCAAAAGGCATTCGTGACTATAAAAATGTAGGGAGAGTTATCCACGAGTATTATCAAAATCCAGTTGGATTACTAAAACAATTAGGGATTAAATAATAATTTAACAAGATCCAGAAGTGCAAGTGAAAGTATAGGTTTTTTCTGCAACAGTTTCATCTGAAGTAATTTTTATCGTCCTTGATTTGTTCACAAAGTTACTGCAGTTGATAGGATTAGTTGGATTGATAAATTTGAAATTGGTTATCTGCCCAGCAGATAGGCTTGTATTTGACATTCCTGCTTGTAAAGAGCCGTCGATATAAAGTTGCAAGTTTCTTGCTTTAGAAGTACCTGCATTTCTAACCGAAATTGATAGATTGGACTGGTTAGGATTGTTGGAGTCACACTCAAGGCGGTACCCCTCAATCTTTAACTGAACTTTTAATCCGCCTAGCATTGTTTCGGTTATATTTTCAGAACTTGTCTGAATTGTTGATTGGGTTCTTTGCAACCAGGTGTATGCGAGCCCTGCTATTGCTATGGTCATCATTAGCAATAGTATCACAGATATGATTGGAGTTATACCTTTTCTGTTTTGTATCATTTTTTATTTTTTAACAAATTTAGCAGTTACTCTCACTTCCAACACTACATCTTAATGTAAGAGTTCTCTCAGCACTGGTTTCATCTGAAGTAACTTTGAAGACATGTGTTTTATTTATGTAACCAGAGCATGGCAAGGTAGTGTTAAATGTTGTTCTATTTCCAGCTGCTAATCCCGTTTGGCTTGCTCCAGACTGTAGCGCATCATCAATGTACAATTGCAAATTTTTCGCGATATGAGTGCCGCCATTCTTTACATAGACAGTCAGAGTGACGTTATGGGTAGTTCCACTGCAATTTGCGAAGTATCCGTCAATGCTAAGATGCACCTTCATCCCCCCAAGAATGGTTTCACTTGCATTTTCAGAAGTTGTTTGGACACTTGTTTGCATTCTTTGAAGCCAAGTATAGGCGAGCCCTGCTATTGCTATGGTCATCATTAGCAATAGTATCACAGATATGATTGGAGTTATACCTTTTCTGTTTTGTATCATTTTGATTCAAACACCTCAAGTATTGTTTCTAGCATAAAAAGAATAGCTAGCAAAACTATGATTTGTAAGGTCGTTAAGAATATAAGGCCCATTAATAGGCTACCAGTGGTATATGCTAGATAAGCAACGATTATGCCAAATATAAAGGCGAGTAGTATTGAGATTTGAATTATCAATTTTCTTTCTTTTTTACTTTCAGTTTTCATTTTTATGGTGGGAATGGTGGAGGCGGCAATTCACCTTCTTTTAGTGGAGGCAACTTGCTTGTGCTTGGTGCCGGCGGCAATCCTGGTGGGGTAAATGCCGGTTTAGTTTTTGGAATTTTCGGCACAGCACTTCTTAATATATTTCTTTTTAAATGTTTTTCTATTGATTGAAGCAATTGATTTGTTTGCTTGTTTTGATCAATTAAAAGTTTAAGATAATTTTTAAGTTGAGACAATGAATCAGTAATTTCTGGACTTATTTCTTCTTCATCTTCGGTTTCACTTGCCTTTGCAAAATAATCTAGAATTTTTGTGAGCTTTTCTGAGAGGACTTGATTTGTTTTATTCATTGTATCAAGTGCTGTTTGTATTTTTGCTGCAAGGCTTTTGTTTGATTCTGCGACCTCATTAACTAGCTTTTGAGAGTTTGTTAAAAGTTCGACAATTTTTCCAGTAAATTTTTCAAGGTCAGAATTAGATTTTGGAACACTGGAAGTAGCCCGTATTTTCTGTTTTAATTCTTGAATTTCCCTCTCAAGCCGCTCTTTTTCCCTCTCAGATTCAGATTCTGAAAAGGGCTCGGTTGGAACTATTTCATAATATTCTTCTTTTTCAGGAGGCATAAGATGGATTAAGAATGTGGGTATTTAAATTTTACTTTTATAGAATTAAGGGAAAAGGGGGTTTAGTATCCCCCCATTCCACCTATGCCACCCATTCCGCCGGGCGGCATTTGTGGAGCTCCGCTTTCCTTGTTTAAGTCCTTTGCAGAGATCACATCGTCAATCCTTAGTATCATTTCAACAGCTTCACTTGCGCTTTTTATTGCCTGTGTTTTTATTTTAAGTGGCTCAATGACTCCGTCTTCAAACATATTCTTTACCTTTCCTTCAAAGACATCAAGCCCAAACCACTTTTGCTCTGAGTTTTCGTGAGCAGCCTTTAATTCAACTAGCTTATCAATTGGATCTAGCCCAGCGTTTTCAGCTAAGCTTCTTGGGATAACTTCTAGGGCTTCCGCAAATGCAGTAAGTGCAAGCTGTTCTCTTCCACCAATTCGCTCTGCCTCATCTTTAATTCTCTTGCTTAGCTCTATTTCAACTGCTCCGCCACCTCCAACAATCTTCCCAACTTCAAGAGCAGCTGCAACACCACCAATTGCATCTTCAAGCCCACGTTTTACTTCTTCTACTACATGCTCAGTTCCGCCTCTTACTAATAGCGAAACAGCTTTTGGACTCTTGCAATCGGTTACAAATACCATTTCTTCTCCAGAAATCTTCTTTTCCTCAACACTTCCGGCTTCACCAAGATCCTTGCCGGTTAGGTCATCTAAACTAGTTACAATTCGCCCACCAGTTGCTCTTGCAAGCTTTTCCATATCACTCTTTTTGACACGCCTTACTGCAAAGATCCCTTCCTTCGCAAGGAAGTGTTGGGCAATGTCATCAATTCCTTTTTGGCAGAACAAGACATTTGCACCTGCGCTTTTTATTTTACCTACCATTTCACGAAGCATTGCTTCTTCTTGATTTAAGAATTCCTTTAGCTTTGCAGGGTCAGTTATTTGAATTTCTGCATCGGTTTCAGTTTCCTTTACCTCAAGAGCAGAATCAACTAAAGCAATTTTTGCGTCTTTTACATGCTCTGGCATACCAGAGTGAACACGCTCTTTGTCAATTATAACACCTTTTATAAGCTCGGTGTCATCGATACTTCCCCCTTCTCTTGTTTCGATTTTGATATTGTCTTGGTCAATTGTAACTTTTCCATTTGACTCATCTGCAACAAGGGTAACAGCATCAACTGCAAGTTTTGCAAGTTTTTCTCTAGCACGCTCTGCAGATTTTCCAGTCATTGCAGTCATTGCAATTTTTTGAAGTTTGTCCTTGTCAGACGAGGAAACATCTTCTGCAATTTCATTCAAGATTTTTTGGCTAAGGTCGTTTGCAATCCTATATCCGTGAACAATAACAGTAGGGTGGATATTTTGGTCAAGTAAATCCTCTGCCTTTTTTAAAAGTTCTCCAGAAACTACAACAGCAGTAGTAGTTCCATCCCCAACCTCATCTTCTTGTGCTTTTGAAACCTCAACAAGCATTTTTGCGGCTGGATGCTGGATATCCATCTCGCTTAAAATTGTAGCACCATCGTTGGTAATCACGATATCACCAAGATTGTCAACAAGCATCTTGTCCATTCCTTTTGGGCCAAGAGTTGTTCGAACAGCATCTGCAACAATCCTCCCTGCAGATATGTTCATTCGCTGGGCATCACGCCCAATGGTTCTCTGAGCTTTGTCAGATAAAATCACAATTGGTTGTCCTGATAATTGTGTTGTCATTTTTATACCTCCCGATTTTTAAATAATTAATTATCGAAGTAATTAATTGTAGGAGATTAATCTACTTGAGGTGATATAAATAGTTTACTATACGTTCCCCTCAATCTCTTTTAGAATTTTCAAGAGTTCCTTTGAAGAAACAACCTCTTTTAGCTCATCCCTACTAAGCACAGGAACACCAGCAACAATTGTTTCCTTTGTTTTCTCAAGAACAATCATCCCGTGCTGGCCAAGAACATCTTTTAAGCAGCTAATATCAAATGCTTCTTTTTGCAATGCCCTTGCTTTCACCCCAGTTAAAACAATATCGTCTTTGTGTTTTCCGATTACTTTGAACGATGCTTTTTTAACACTTGTTGTTTCAAATCCAATTTCATCTAAGTGCTCCTTTACGCTGTCTTTTTCTGGCAATGAACTTGGGTTAGGCCCTTGCTTTACAAAATCAAACGGGTTTATGGTATTAAGGAGGACATCTCCAATTGCATTTTTTAAGCGGATTATGTTTTCAATTTCTGCACCTTTGCCCTGCTCATAATTTATTAAGGCAGTTTTTGATATTCCTGATTCCCTTGCAAGCTCTCCAAGAGAAAGTTTATGCGAGTTCCTAATTCTCCGCAGAAATTCCGGGTTAACATATGCATAGAAACCGCCTTTTTTTGCATAGACAAATGGGAGTTTCTTTTCAAGAATAATATCTTTAAAGGTTTCAAGATTAATTGCAGGCACACCATATCGCTCATAGATTGTCTTATCTTTCATGTATTGCCCACGAGCAATTAGCCCAATTATGAGAGGAGATGCCTCTAAAACGCTTGCAATTCTTTTTAGGTCATCCGCTTGTTGCTCATAAAATGAGTCAATATTTGTTAAAATTTTTATTAGAAGGATTTTTTTCCCTTTTGCAAGTATATCAAAGCAACTAGAATAAACTTGGGGGGCAGTTTCATATCCTGCCTCTTCTAAAACTGCAATGATTTTTTGGAACAGCTCTTGTTTAATCATAAAAAATCTGTATGAGTAGTAATATTAATTATTTTTGCATTACCAGGCAGAGATGGTCTTTCTCGTATGGGTCCAGTTTTATTCGTTCTAAAATTTTGAAATAAGGAGAAAGCTGTGCCTCTACTGCCCTGAAAACAACTTTTGGCTTTAGGGTTACATCAATACTTCTTGCCTTTATCATCAAAAATAAGGAACCACCTTCTTTCAAAAAGAGATCCGCATTTTTCCTTAATATTTGGACCTGATTTTTTTGAGCAACATCCTCATACAGGATATCAACTTGTGAAATCCTTCCAAGATAGTCCTGCGGCTTGTTTGCATCTGCAAGGATTGGAACAACATTTTTTCGTTGATTGGATACAAACAGCAAGTCGATCATTGCACGTGGGGAGAATTCCACCGAATAAATAATGCCATTTGTGGCTAGATCAGAAATGTGGCTAACAGTTGTCCCATTTCCAGCGCCAAGATAAAGGATTTCGCTATTCTCATTAAAAGGAAAGTTTCTTAGACCTTTTACCAAAGCAGTTCCAAGCTTAGAACGGTATGGGTTCCAAATGCGGTATTCTCTACCGTTTCGTTTTACAAGTTTTTCTCCATAAACTTTTTTTCCAGGAACTAGATTTAAAGTCCCAAACTCTTTTCCAAACCTTTCAAGTTTCTTCATTTTTTCTTAATCCTCTTTACTTTTTTGTCCAGGTCTCTTTTCAGATCTTTTCCCATAAAAAGGCCTCCATAGACATCTCTCTTAATTGCAATTGAAATTTTTGCTGCCAGCGCGCGAGCAATCTTTCCGCGCAGTTTTCTAGGAGCATTTTGGATTAGAGGATGATTTAAGATCACGCCATACTTTGGGGGCCTAGCACCAGTTGTTAAATGCCTAAATAGTGCCCGCTCTGCCCCCAGGACTTGGATTGTACTGGATGGCAATTTTGCAAGTCGTTCAGCACTCCCAACTATTGAGATTAGTGCTGCACCAATTTTACTTCCTGCAACTTCATTTAGATTTGGAAAGTTTTTCTTCATTAAAGTGCCTAGATAATTTTCAAGAACATTGCGAGTTTTGTAAGTGCTTGAAACAAATTTAGCAAAATCCTTTAGTTGGTTCACATCAAAGTCATTTAAGTCCGCACCCATTGAGTCTTTTTTTGACTCCTTTGCTGCAATCTTAGCAAATGCTTCTGGGTTTCTTATTTTCTGGCTGAGCTCAGGATAGTAGAGGAGATACCACTCGCGAAGGCGTTCAGAATAAAGGTTTATTGAGGACTCAATTTCGTTTAGCGCATTTACGATTTGGATGATCCTATAATCTGGCTTTCCAAGTTCTAATTTTAAATTAATTTTTGTTAACTCAACATTAAAGTCATGGATAAATGATGCAAAGTTGACGCCATTTTCTTTAAAAAGTTTTTTCATTCTTTTGCACGCAAGAACACCCAATTCTGTATCCAAGTCTGCATCTTCCTGCTTCTTTTTAAAAAGATCGGCCGCTTTTTTTGGGTTGTTCGGAAAACGCTCTAAGAGAACAAAATTCCCTTGCTTATAATCAAATATGCCAATTGGAGTTAATATGTGACCCATAATATTATTTTAGAGTGTTGCCTTAAATTCTTTTGGTTATTTTATGTTAGGGCAATTAGTAAATAATAAATAAGACCATTACAAACAATCAAATCCAAATGGGAAGTATTAAACAAACATTCATAAAAAGAACAGGCGAGGACATTTACAAGAATTACAAGGACCGTATTACAAAGGACTTTGAAAAGAATAAGAAAGTTCTAAATGAGTTAATTGAAAGCAATATTTTGATATGTAGAAGCAAAGAACTTAGGAATAAACTTGCAGGATATCTAGCAACTAGAACTGAAAACACGATAACATACAAGGTCAAGCCTGCTCCAAAATATAATAAAAAGCGAAGAAGATGAAGATTACCATAAAACTCGGCGGTTCCGTACTTACTGGAAACCAGATTGATGTCGAGTTTGTTAAAAAATTTGCTTTAATGCTAAATTCTTGGAAAGATAAAAATGAAATTGCAGTTGTTGTCGGAGCAGGAAAACTTTCAAGAGAATTTGACAAAATTGCAAGAGGGCTAACATCTAATGAAAATTTACTGGACCAGATTGGGATTTATGTAGCAAGATTAAACGCATCCATATTGATAGCAGCCCTTGGAGAGTCCGCATGCCCGGAAATTCCAAGAAACGAAACAGAATTTTTAAAATTGGTAGATAAATATCCTGGAAAAATAATTGTGGCAGGGGGATTTAGACCTGGCCAAAGAACAGACGCAGTTGCAGTAGAAATTGCAAAAGATTGGGGAGCAGACTTAATAATAAAAGGCACAGATGTAGACTATGTTTATGACAAAGACCCAGACAAATTTTCAGATGCAAAGCCAATTAAAGAGCTAAGCTTTGAAGAACTCCAAAAGCTTGGAGATCAAGAACATGTTGCAAATAAGCCAACAATAATTGACAATGTCGCTGCAAAAATTTTAGTTGAGAAGAAAATAAAATTAGCAATAGTAAATGGAAAAAATTTAGAAAACATTGATAGACTTATTAATGGCAAAGAATTTATTGGGACTAGGATTGGCTTTTAAATTTTTTAACTGCATCAATTATTTCTGCAACCTTTGGGTATGCCCTTTCAATTACTGTACCTGTGACAATAATATCAGCGCCGGCCTCTAGTTTTTCAATGGCAGTCAATGGACCATTTATGCCACCCCCAACAATGGTTGGGATTTTTATACTGTTTTTTACACTGGTTATAATTTCATTTGGGACAGATTTCCTAGCCCCTGAGCCGGCTTCAAGATAGACAAAACTCATGCCAAAATACTGGGCAGCAAGGGCACAGTTAACAATTTCTTTAGTTGTTAATCTTTTTATTTTTGCAACTTTCTCGACTGCGGTTGGAGCGCCAGTATTTATTACAACATAGCCCATGCCAATTGGCTCAAGCCCATATTCCTTAACAAGAGGCGCGCCTTTTATTTGCTCCCCTGCCAGATATGCATACTTTGTTGAGTTTAGCAAGCTCATAAAAAATATTGCATCCGCATACTTTGAAACTCCCTGCGCAGAGTTTGGAAATAAAATTAGCGGTACATCTACACTTTCCTTTATTGCTTTAGTAACTTCATCAACAGTAGTTGTTGTTGAACCGCCGATCATTATTGCATCAGTTCCATATGACTCAACTTTTTTGGCTAATTTTGATGCCTTTTCAGGAGTTAATTTTTCAGGATCAAACAAGCTAAAATGAAGCTTTTCTTTCCTTAACTTTTTCAGTAGTTCGTTCTTTACTTTCATAAACTTAAAAGAAAGAGTTGGTTAACTTTTAAATATTTTTGTGTTTAGTCAATCACGCCGGTTGCCTTTGCCAATTTGATGGCCGCTTCTTCGGTGAGCCCGTTTTCACCAAGAATTGTGTATCTGTCTCTTATAGTGTGGGCAATTGTAAGTGCCTTAAGTATTGTTTCATCATCAATTCCAAGCTCCTTTGCAGTTGTTGGAGCCCCAATTGTTTTTAGAGAATCCCTGAATTTTTCCCAATCAAGGCCATGTAAATAAGCCATCATTATTGTTCCAACGCCGCAC
>JALTGF010000123.1 GCA_027077325.1 archaeon | reverse complement strand
TTCTGTAAGCGCCCATTTCAACAATAAAAACAGATTTTCCTTGAAAATTTGTCTTCGAGATAAATTTAGCTAAGCCAATTTCAGTATTAATATTGCCCGGAGTGGCAATAGTCTTAAATTTCTGAGCTAATAGTTGAGCTAAAATTTCTTTAGTACTTGTTTTTCCATAGCTACCGGTGATCCCAATAACCAAAAGATCATCCAATCGGCTAATTTTTCTACGCGCCGAAGAAATTATTATATTTTTAACTAAAATAGATGGCCAACGAAAAACAAAAACCCAAAAAGAAACAAGAATCGGCGCTAAAAAATATGATATGATAAATTCTCCTAATAACAGAGCCCCGTCAGTTTTAATTGGAACAATTAAGTCAATGAATAGTAGACTAACCAATGACAACAAAAAAATTAATCCACTTTTTATTGTCCAATGAGGTTGATAAGTTTTTCTCCCACCACTGAATAAATAGAAAAGAAATAATTTTTTAATTTGCCCATAATCAGCCCAAAATCGATCTAATCGATACTCTTTTAATTGCCATAAATAAGTCCAAAAAAGAGCTGGTTTTAATCCTCCAATCACCAGTAAGATGAAAATGAAGACATTCAACGAGTTCATAAAAGCTTCAAATAATTCTATTTATTACATTGACCAGCTGGAACTTTTTGACTATTGTCTTTAATTTTAGTTCGACATTCGGCTGGTTTATTTTTGAAAGCAGAACAAATAGCATCTAAATATCCTTGTGAGGTTCGCTGGCCACTGTAAATAACTCCATTGATAATCAATGTTGGCGACCCCGTTACTGATGATTTTTCAGCTCCATTAAAATGAATTGAATCATCCACTGGATATTCTTTTTGACTTAAAGACATCTCTCGATTAAGCAAATCTGAGCCTTCTTTCTTTTGGCACTGACTAATTTTTTGTCGATTCAAACCAATCTTTCTCGCCACTTTAATCCAACATTTATCAGCATTTCTCGGTGAGCATTGTTGATTAA
>JALTGF010000122.1 GCA_027077325.1 archaeon | reverse complement strand
GGTTTGATAGGCACATACTCACGGGGGTGCCAGATGAGGAAGGACGGTTGAAGATATTAAAGGTCCACACAAAGAAGATCCCACTTGCTAAAAATGTGAATCTCAGAAAACTTGCAGAAATGACAGAGAATTATGTTGGGGCGGATATTGAAGCGCTCTGCAGAGAAGCAGCAATGCATGCACTTCGCAGAGATATGAAAGCAAAAGAGGTTACAATGAATGACTTTAAGGAAGCAATGAAAAACATATCACCAACAATGACAGATGAAATGAAGCAAGAATATGAAACCTTCTTGAAGAATTTCAGAAAACGAGCGTCGGCAGTTAAAAAACCAATCTATCTCGGGTAATCAATATCTCAAGTAGATAACGTAACAAAAGTAAACTTGCCAGGCTCTTTGAAAAAACTGAGTTTTTTCCAGCGATAGGAGCGATAATTGAATACATTTGTGCCATCAACATAAAATTCAAATGAGAGTTTCCACCACCTAGGATTTAAGGAGGAGGTTATTGACACAACTAACTTGTTTGGTTTAGGCGATATATCTGTTATATCTTCCACAATGGAAGAATTATTGATAACATGTTGTAATAACTTGAACAACGGTCGTTTTATGATAAATCCATATTTTTTAGTTAGCTCTTTATAGTTATCACTATTTACAAATGCTAAGTGCCCAATAGTCAGAACAATATTTTTGCGCCTCATCAATTATCTATTCTCTAACTTCATAAGTTCTTTCAATATCAGAGATGAGCATATTTAGGCTCTGTATCATATTTTGGAGTGAAGACACAATTCGTTTCTTTTGTGCGTCTATTTCTTCTAACTGCTCATACTTCTTAATTGCCCTTTGAAAATCAATGACTTCGATGACTGTATAAGGGCTCTTGTTCATTTCGCGAGCCACGCGCCTGCACATTTTTCCAAGCCACTCATTCATTTCCTTCTTCACGCGCGCCCGAATCATCTTGTCTTTGTCAAGTTCTTCCTTCATAAGGGCAACAACAC
>JALTGF010000121.1 GCA_027077325.1 archaeon | reverse complement strand
GTCTATGCCAGTTTACATATGGAAAGGGGTTAATTCTTACGGTGAGAATCGTAAAGGTAAAATTGATGCTCCCAATGAAGCTGCTGCTGAAGCAATGCTTCGTAAAACGCGCATTACTGTAAATGTATTAAAAGAAGCACCAAAGGATATTTTTGAAAATATTGCGATATTTCAACCTAAAGTCACAGGTAAAGATGTTGTTATTTTCACAAGGCAACTCTCAACCATGATTGATGCTGGTTTGCCTCTCGTTCAAAGTCTTGAAATTTTAGGAAATCAACAGGAAAACCCATCATTTAAAAAAGTTTTAAATGAAGTACGGATGGACGTTGAGACAGGGACGACTTTTGCTGATGCCATGAAGAGGCATGATAAGATCTTTGATACATTATATTGTAACATGGTTGAGGCGGGAGAAATTGGTGGTATTCTTGATACAATCTTGAGACGACTTGCAACATTTATGGAAAAAAACATGACCCTTCTGAAAAAAGTTAAGGGTGCTATGACTTATCCAGTTATTTGTGTTGCCATTTCCTTTATGATTACCTGTGTTATTTTAATTTTTGTTGTACCTGTCTTTTCAAAGATGTTTGCCGATTTTGGAGAGGCTTTGCCTGCGTTAACTCAATTTGTTGTTGATATTAGTGAATTTGCTAAATCTAAGTGGTATTTGATTATAGGTACTCCATTTATTCTTAGTGCTATTGTTAAAAAGATTTATGCAACGGAAAAGGGGGAGTTTGCAATTGATAAAATGTTGTTGCATGCCCCTGTTCTAGGTACCTTGCTTAGGCGTATTGCTGTGGCAAAGTTTACTAGGACTTTAGGTACGATGATTCAAAGTGGTGTGCCTATCCTAGATGCTTTGAATGTCGTAGCTAGGACGGCTGGTAATAAAATTATTGAACAGGCTGTTTTTAGAGTTGCTGAGAGTATTACTGAAGGTCGTACGATTGCTGAACCTCTTCAAGAAACAGGTGTTTTTCCCAGTATGGTTGTGCAAATGATTAATGTTGGTGAGTCAACTGGTGCCTTGGATGTGATGCTTGAAAAAATTGCTGACTTTTATGATGAGGAAGTTGATCAGGCTGTTGATAACTTAACTGCCGCTATAGAGCCTATTATGATGGTTTTTTTGGGCGGTCTGATTGGTGGTCTCGTTATTGCCATGTATTTACCAATTTTCAAGATGGCATCTGTTGTGGGTGGCTAATGATATAAAATATATTTTCTTGATGTTCTTAATAACGATATGTATTCTATTTTTATCACAATTAAAACGTTGGAATGAATACCTGCAAAGGCAACTGAGGAAAATAAATGACTCTGACAAAAGCTGATTTAGTTATGGAAGTATACCACAGACATGATGTGACAAAGGCGCAGGCTGCTGAAACAGTGGAAACGTTCCTTCGTGTTACAAAAGGTTGTTTAGCCAGTGGCGAAAATTTACTTATTAGTGGTTTTGGTAAGTTTAATGTGAAGGTTAAGAATGCGAGGCGAGGAAGAAATCCTCAGACTGGCAAAGAATTAATTTTGGAATCTCGTAAGGTTGTTACCTTTAAGCCTTCGGGCATTTTGCGTGACAGGATTAACTCTGGGCATTAATTTTGTTTGTGTGGTTAAGTGTTTTTTAAAGCTGAATTTCTTTTTATTGAAGGAATTCAGCTTTTTTTTATGGATGTTGTTAAGTCGTATAATGGCAAGTAAAGTTGTCTTGGCTGATCCTGTTCTTGGGCAAATAAGACATACATAAGGTAAGTTCATCCTTTGCAAAATTGCTACAACTTGTTACATAAATTTGATGTCTTGGAAAAGTTGTGAAATTACGTGAATATTAAACTTTCTCATTTACTTGAACAACTGGAGTCGCCCTATTTGTTAGGATGCGAGTAGTAGTATTTTTTAACTTTTGCTTCTTGCACCATATGTAGGGCACTCTCCATGAGCGAGATGGTACAAGTGAGAAAGTTGAGTTGTATAGAAACAAATCTACATATCTTTTATTTTTTACGGAGCTAAGCCAATGCCTGAAGTTGAACCCTTGGAAATTATGGAAATAATGCGATTACTTCCCCATCGTTATCCCTTTTTATTGGTGGATCGTGTTTTAGATTATACTCTTGGGGAGAATATTCAAGCCTTGAAGAATGTGACTATGAACGAACCTTTTTTTCAGGGGCATTTTCCTTTAGAACCTGTCATGCCTGGGGTTCTTGTGATTGAAGGGCTTGCCCAAGCTGGAGTGTTACTTGTGTTTTTATCAGAGAAAGACCATGTTGATGCGGGGTCTTTGGCTTATTTTACAGGAATAGATAAGGCTAAATTTAGACGCAAGGTTGTACCTGGTGATCAGCTTATTTATGATGTTAGTATATTAAAGCAAAAAGGAAGTTTTATTAAGCTTGAGGCAAAGGCATTGGTGGATGGCAAGGTTGTTGCCCAAGCCTTGTTGTCGGCTATATTGGTTAAGAATAAATAAATTGGCATATTTGTCTTGCGGTCTGAATAAAATTGCGTGGAGGGTTGTGCTACGTGGAATTGTTATTCGGGTATATTAGGAGTTTTGATAGGGTATTTATGATAATTTTAAAATTGAAAACCGATCTTTATTCTAAAGCCACCCCTATCCAATTAATAAAAGAATATGGCGATTGTGCACGTATTGCACCCCATGTAACCCGTGTTGGTTAATGATGGGTAAACCTATTGGTATCCTTGCGGGGAGCGGTCAGTTTCCCCATCTTTTTTGTGAAGCTGCCAAGAAAGCAGGACGCACTGTTTTTATCATTGGTTACAAGGGGGAAACCTCTCCAGACCTTGAAGACCTCGCTGAAAAGTTTTGTTGGATTAAGCTTGGTCAACTGGGTAAATCGATCAAGTTTTTTAAAAAACATAAGGTTCAGGAAATTGTTTTTCTCGGTGCAATCACCAAGACTCGTATCTTTAAAGATGTTTTCCCTGATATTCGTGGACTAAGTCTTTGGAATAAAATTGATTTAAAACAAGATGATGCAATTTTAAGTGCCATTGCCGATGAATTTGAGCGCGACGGCATTACGGTTCTTGAGTCAACCTGTTATTTACAGGATTTACTGTTTCCTTTAGGGGTTCTTTCCAAGAAAAAACCAAGTGAAAATCATTGGAAGGATATCCAGATTGGTTATACTATTGCAAAGACCATCGGTGATCTTGATATTGGTCAATGTGTGGTGTTGCGCAACCAAACTGTTCTTGCAGTGGAAGCCATTGATGGCACAGATTCGACCATTCGACGGGGCGGAGCGCTAGGGCATGAAAAGGCTGTTGTTGTAAAAGTCTGTAAGCCTAGTCAGGACTTTCGTTTTGATCTTCCAGCCATTGGTGTGCAAACAATTCAAACCATGATTGATGCCCAGGCAAAAGTACTTGCCGTTGAGAAAGGACAAGCTCTCCTATTTGATGCTCCTGCAACTATTGCTCTTGCCAATAAGGCAGG
>JALTGF010000120.1 GCA_027077325.1 archaeon | reverse complement strand
TCTTTATTAGTTCAGGACAGCGGCGTAACAGTAGCAGAAATCCACGATGGCGGCATAGTAGATTTGCCTAAACAAAGCGGGTGTCACGTTTACAGAGCATCAGCACAATCAATTCCTGATAGCACATTCACGAAGATTCAGTTTGACAACGTTGATTGGGATGAACAGAATGAATATGACGCTGTAACGAATTTTAGATTTACTGCCTTAGAGGCAGGGAGATATTCTGTTTATGCTTCTGTGGCTTCTGATTCGGTCTCTTGGGACGCAGGCGAGATATGGCAACCTGAGATTCGTAAGAATGGAGCTATAGAAAGGCGGTCTGCTTATTTATGTTATGCAGCAACTATAACAGCAAACCAGGGAGGAGCTTTGATTGGGAAAGTGTCTTTAGCAATAGGAGATTTTGTTGAAGTGTTTTTGATTCAAAGGCAAGGCAATTCAGTGAATACAGTAGCAGAGTCTGATTGGGTCTGGTGCACAATAACAAAAGATGAATAAGGAGGTTATATGATAACAATAACTATAACAGAAAACGGCAAAGTAATTGCAGAAGATACATTGACAGATGAGCAAGTGAAAGCTTTAAATACAGAGCTTGAACTTGCAGATTATAAAAACCCTGTCAGTGGCAAATACCACACAGGGATAGCGGGCTGGCTTTTAAACGTAATTGGCCAGAAAGCAAGACAAAAGGTTGATGAGATTGTTGAAAAATCAGGCAAAGGTTCAAGATACACGCCTACATTGCGAAAGTTAGAAATAGTCAAAGAAGTTGAGAAAGAGCAGCCGCATTTATTGAAAGGAGCAAAACAAAAGGAAGAAGAAAGAAAAGCAAAGGAGAGAGCAAGGTTGGAGGAGGTTAAAAATGCAAAAGCTAAAAGCGGAAATATTTGATATAATTAGAGAACAAGAAAAGTTACAGCAGGCTTTCAACAGGCTGCAGGCTGTGAAGAATGGAAAACCGAAGCAGTTAAGGGAACTGGAGGCGAAAGATGAAGAAAAATCGTAGTTTTTTAT
>JALTGF010000119.1 GCA_027077325.1 archaeon | reverse complement strand
CATTTATAACCGAAACTCCTGCTTCTACATTATATGTTCCAGTTACATATGGTGTCCAGGTAAAACTAAATGTCTGGGTTTCCCCAGGATCTAATGCAATTCCGTCAAAATTATGTGTGATAACGGTCGTTCCCGAATTAGTAACATCTGCACTTATATTGGCCCCAGACGCAGTATCTACTCCAACATTAGTTACTTGAATATTAACTGTAATTGGCTCTCCTGGATTAGCTAAACTTGGGCTTACTTGTAGTTGTGTTATGCCCAAATCCGGCTGAGCTAAAGCCCCAGAAACGCCTACGGCTAAGACAAAAAACAACATTATTGTGCTTATACTAATTAGTTTTCCAATTGATCTCTTCATATTATCACTGCTTTATTATAGGTTAATCTAGTATTTAAACTTTGCGTTTTTTTACTACTATTCAGTGGTACTATACTTCCCATATATATTTATCCTTCCTTGGTGTGAAATCAAATTCTTTGGCAACTTCTTTTACTTCTTGATTCACCGCTGTGGGTCCGGATTGCTTTATCTCTTCGACCCTTTTTATAACATGATTTAAGAACTCCTCTTCTTCTTTTACTTTCTCTTCTGTTTTCTTGCTTCTAGATGCAACAGCTCGTATCTTCTTCATTTGCCCAGTCCTTACGAAAATTGCGGAGAGTAAGAATAAAAATGCAAGTCCAAGGAGTGATGCTCCTGTTCGCCCACCTGCAAAGGTTATTAATCCGCCTATAATCCCTCCTGCTGGAACAACCATTACGCTAAGGTCCCATGTTGATTCCGTCCTGTAATTTTGTGAGTTTGCTACAACTCTTACCGTATAGTTCCCAACATCGCCAATTGCTGGGCTTAACACAAGGTTTACTGTTTTGCTATCTCCTGCTTTAAGTGAAATATAATATCCGTCAACGCTTGCCCACCCTGGTCCATCAATCTTTAAAACATATACATCCTCCACATTTCCTGTATTCTCTATTGTTATAGGGACCATCTTTACTTTTCCTTCTACAACCTTAA
>JALTGF010000118.1 GCA_027077325.1 archaeon | reverse complement strand
ATTGCAAATTAATTGTAGACGGAAAAGTTGAGAAGGTAGACAAGAGCATAATGAATAACACAGAGAATGTATTTGGAGGAATTTTATTGCCCATGGGCAGCCACACTTGGGGCGTTAACTGCACTGACCTTAATGGGAATGAGGGAAGCAGTGGGAATAGTATTATTGAAGTAGATCTAGTGCCAAAGGTTATTCCGATTAGTCCAGACAACAACACAAAGCACATGGGCATTTTTGTTGATTTCGCATATAAGCCCATAAGCCCAATCAAGTTAAGCTGGTGCAATCTTGTTTTAAATGGAAAAGTAAATGAAACATCTCAAAATGTTGTAAATAATACAATAAATTATTTTAATAGGGTCAGGCTATCAAATGGCACCTGGGCATGGTATGTAAATTGCACAGACAAAAACCTAAAGCAAGGATCTTCAGACCGCATGAATTTATCCATTTACAGCACGTTTTTAGTCTCAGTCCCAATGAACATCCAACTGATAAGCCCAAAAGATAATGTGATTAATACAGAAGGTGTTTTAAATTTTACATATAACACAACAAAAACTGCAGAGATAAGCAAGTGTGAGTTGATAACAAATAATAGCACTAGAGCAGTAATTAAAAAAGTTAGGGCTGGACGGGTTAACACATTTCCAGATGTTGAGATTTCAAACGGATTATGGGTGTGGAAAGTTAGATGCACAGATAATTACGGAGATAGCCAGACTAGCAAGACAAGAATCCTGAGAGTTTCAAAAGCATATAAAAATACCAAGAGTGCCATAGTTGAGCAGCCAATTGATACCAAAGAATTGAATGAGAAATACCCAAGTGAGTTTAAAAGTTCGGTAAGATTTATAATGATCTTAATTTTTGCGGCAGTATTCTCATCACTTATTACATTACTTGCAAATAAGGACATACGAGAAAAAATAAGGGTTTTAATTGTCGGGGACATTGAGGAGGAGAAACAAACAGAATTGGAAAAATATATTGACACCTTATTCAACAATGGATATTCAGAGAC
>JALTGF010000117.1 GCA_027077325.1 archaeon | reverse complement strand
GATTAAACAAAAACCCGAAGCCAAATTGATTCGGCGATTTGAATTTTCTTTTCAAGACCAACAAAAATTAAAAGAAGCGCAAGAATGGCTTAAAAATATCATCAACCCAGAAACGGTTAAACAATTATTTTCTGTTTTACTGTCAACGCAAAACAAATCTCAACCTAACCATTGCAATGAAGCAGTTAAATCGCTTGGAATAAACTTAACCAAACACAGGAATCATTGAAAGCCATTCAACGGCTTTTTTATTAGGTTTAATGCTCTGTTCTTTGTTCGGCTTTTATTTTAAATTATTTTATTTGACATTTGACATTTTGAGCCATATTATGGCATTTCTATCAAGTTCAATATTCTATCCCTTATTTGGTTTATGTCTAATCATTTTTGGTTTTTAGTTTGAAAATTCGGTTATTGAGATTTAGAATATCAATTAATCTCAAAGGTTGTCCAATTAGCACAGGTATAAGGTTAAAAATTTCGAGAGATGAAATCTTTACTCCCTCTTCTACCTTAACTCTTCCTCTCTCAAAAAGAGGAGGAGAAAACAGAAATGTTTCCTTCTGGAAAAGAATGGGAAGTAGAGAGCATTCTCCAAAAAACTTGACATAGATATCCCTTACAAGGAGAAGGAAATTATAACGAAAGAGAGAGTTTTCCGTTTCTTTGTTCTTTTAATTTAGAGCGGTATTATACAATTTTTTGACAAATTTAAATTTTTGATTATACTTTTCAATGTTGGAAATTTAGAAATAAGTAAGATAAGTAAAATTTAAAAATATGAATGCTAACACTTTTAAAGATTTGGCAACTGGATTGACAATGGGTATTGGTGGGATTGGGCCCGCGTTGGCTATTGGAATGTTAGCAGCGCGAGCAATGGAAGCAATTGGCCGTAATCCAGAAGCATCATCAAAAATTCAGTCGGCGATGATTTTAGCAATTGCTTTCTGTGAAGCTATTGCTATTTACGCTTTGGTCGTTGCATTGATTATTAAATTTGTTTGATTGTTAGAGGAATTCA
>JALTGF010000116.1 GCA_027077325.1 archaeon | reverse complement strand
TTACAAACAAATTAAGATTTTTAGTAAACTTTTAAATCAAAGGGTACCCCGGAGTAAATATAGCGAACAAAAATCCAAGCAGCTGAATTACAGTAAAAAGAAGAGAAAGACAAGGAAGCAAACGCATAGACGCATAAAAAGCCTGCTGTATTTGCTAGGTAAACTCCTTGGTCAACTTTCAGAAATAGAACAATTGTTACCTGAAGGAACAGAACTGAATGATGTGTATCAAAGGCGGCTGTCCGCAATAGTTACTGTGTTAGAGCAGCAACAAAGACTGTATAATGGAGAAAAAATAAAAGACAGAATAGTTAGTATCGACAAAGCATACGTTCGTCCCGTTGTCAGAGGGAAAGAAAGCAAGAGGGTGGAATTTGGTGCTAAAGCAAACATTGTTCAGGTCGATGGGATTAATTTCATAGAACACATTTCATTCAATGTTTTTAACGAAGGTATTCGCCTTATAGACTCTGTCGGGCTTGTAGAAGAGATGTTCGACACAAGGGTGAAAAAATTTGCCGGGGACAACATATATGCCAATAACGCCAACCGTAGTTATTGCACACAAAAAGGGATAATGACGAGTTTTGTCAGAAAGGGCAGACCATCAAAAGAAGAAGAAACGATCAAACAAACACGGAAAGAACTCGGGGTTGAACGTGCCACAAGAATGGAAGGGGCTTTCGGAACCCAAAAGAATCATTATAATCTGAACCGCATAAAAGCTCGCACGGAAAAGAATGAAATCCTTTGGATATTCTTTGGTATTCATACAGCCAATGCAGTCGAAATTTCCAAAAGGAAAAAGAAGCCCGCAACTGAAACAGACAGGCAGGCAGCATAAAACTAAGATGTCAAATCGAAACTCATAGGATAACTATGTCTAAGATTTACAAAAACAGGCCTTTATTAACAGATTTATCAACAATTAGGTGGGTTTGTTTATTTCTTTGGCGGCAACATAATTTTTATCTCCCCACGTTTCATGAATTTTATAAAAACTAACTCATTTACTGAATTTCCCTA
>JALTGF010000115.1:9034-10463 GCA_027077325.1 archaeon | reverse complement strand
TATTGTTTCATCATCAATTCCAAGCTCCTTTGCAGTTGTTGGAGCCCCAATTGTTTTTAGAGAATCCCTGAATTTTTCCCAATCAAGGCCATGTAAATAAGCCATCATTATTGTTCCAACGCCGCACTGTTCCCCGTGCATCGCCGGTTTTTTGGCAATTCTATCAAGTGCATGCGAGAAAAGATGCTCTGCTCCAGAGCAAGGCCTGCTGCTCCCTGCAATGCACATCGCTGCGCCTGAACTTACTAGGCCTTCAACAACAATCTTAACAGCAGATTCAGTATTTTCTTTCAGCACAGAAGCGTTTTCCATAATTACCTGTGCGCTCATTATTGCAAGTGCAGCCGCATATTCCCCAAAGTACTCTCCTTTTAACCGGTGGGCAAGACGCCAGTCCTCAACTGCAGTGTAATTTGATACCAGGTCTGCACAGCCAGAAGCAGTCATCCTATGCGGAGAAGTTGCAATTATTTTAGTGTCAGCAACAATTGCAACAGGGGCCCTTGTAGGATAAGATTTGACTTTGTCAGCATCGTGAATTGAAGCAATCGGGCTTGCAATCCCATCGTGGCTCGCTGCAGTCGGAACTGAAATAAAAGGGATTTTCTCGCGCGCAGAACTGAGCTTTGCAATGTCAATTGCAGTCCCTCCACCAACACCAAGGACTAAATTTGCTTTGTTTTCTTTTATGATTTCTTGGGCAGAACCAATTGATTTAGAGTCTGCAATTTCTGAAAAGAAAGAATTAACATTAAAACCTGCATTTTCTAGGTAATCCTTGACTTGTTCCCCCGCAATTTTCATTGTCTTTTTTCCGGCAACAATTAAAGCGGTTTTTCCCTGAGAAATGCTGTTAGCTACCTCAGCAATTTCATTTATTGCATTGCTTCCGACTAACACAATTCTTGGAAATTCTATTCTGTGTATTGGTGTCATTTTCAAAAACTTATGAGAATTGGGGGATATATACTTTTTTGGTTAAGAAAATAATATATATTTGAAAAAACACTTGGGATAATATGACAGAAGGGCTATTTAAGAAAACCATACCCGGTATAGAAGAGCTGACAGGAGATGTCGAAACACCAAAGGTTATATTGGTTTCTGGGAAAAAAGGAACATTAAAGACCACATTTTCAATTGTTCTTGCAGCAGAATACTGTAAAAACCATCCAAAGAGCACAGGGATTTATATTACATTAGAGCAGTCTGCTAAAGAACTAAGAAAAGACCTAAAAGCAAAAGACATTGCAATACCAAAAAATCTTAAGTTAATTGATTTAAGCCTCCAAAGGTTACACCCTGCAATTCGTGAAAGAGAAGCTAAAAAAACTGCGAAGAGAATCAGAAGAGCAATACTAAAAGAGATAAATATCGAGAAGATTTCGGGAGAAGAATCCAAAAAATTAGAGAATGAGATAAAGATAAG